>JAEYUU010000779.1 GCA_023429545.1 Verrucomicrobiota bacterium | reverse complement strand
GTCGTCCCCTTTCCCGATAAATGGGTGCTTTGGCCGCAGGCAATGAAGACGGCGGGCTGGCATACAGTCCACAGTGGGAAGTGGCATGTGCACGGCACACCTGCCATGCGCGGCTACGCGGAGACAGCAGGACTCTACAGCAGCGGTGGAGGCGGCAGGAATGCCGCTCTCACGCTCCCAATCAGCGCCACGGGACGACCGGTTACCGGCTACAAAGGATGGACCCTGAAAACCAGCGACGGCAAGGCCATGCCGGAATTGGGCATCGGCCTCACACCAGATACAGACATCCATATCGCCGATGCGATGGCGAAGGTGATCCAGCAGCAAAAGGACAGCCGGTTGTTCCTCCATGTGAATTTCACGGCCACCCACGATCCACTGCACTGGCCCAAAGGGAAGGAGGGCCGCTTTGCACCAGCCGAGACTCCGCTGCCGGCAAACTTCCGCCCTCAACATCCCTTCGATCACGGGAACATCCAGGGTCGTGATGAGATGATCGTGCCCGCGCCGCGCACGGAATCGCAGGTGAAAGCGGAAACCGCCGTCTACCTTGCCCTGGTGGAGCAGTTGGACGCGCAGGTCGGCAAATTGCTCTCCGCGCTCGAAGACGCAGGTCGCCTGGGCAACACCATCGTCATCTTTACCAGCGACCAGGGTCTGGCGCTGGGTAGCCATGGACTGATGGGCAAGCAGAACCAGTATGAGCACACCGCAAATGCCCCGCTCATCGTGGCAGGACCAGGCATCCCCAAAGGCCAACGATTCGCGGCACAATGCTATCTCCGCGACATCTACCCAACCGTGTGCGAACTCACCGGCGTGGCGATTCCCAAGAGTGTGGAAGGAAAAAGTCTTGTCCCAGTCCTGCGTGGCGAGAAAACCGAAGTACACGACGCGGTGTACGGCTATTTCACGGACACCCAGCGCATGCTCCGCACCCCCGATGGCTGGAAGCTCGTGTGGTATCCCAAGGCGGCACGCACACAACTTTTTCACCTCACCGTGGATCCCAATGAGTTGCAGGACCTTGCCACGCTGCCGGACCACGCGGGACGCCGGGACAGAATGCTGCAGGCGCTGAAGGAGTGGATGCGGGGAAGGAAGGATCCCGCTGCCAGTAATCAGTAAGTCGAGGAACCGACTGTGCGACATTGCGCTCGCATTCCTTGCTGACTGATTGCTGACCCACTGTTTACTGAATGCCATTCAGTCATCCTTGCCCACCGTCGCCGCCTCTTCCTCCACCCGCCGACGGCGCACCAGATGATCGTCGGGGGTGTCTTCAGGGAAGAGCAGCAGGCCGCGCAAAATGTCGCGAAATGTGGGATGATCGCGATGGTCCTCGAACTCCTGATAGGCTTTGCGATACTCGGCGGCGTACTTTTCTGCATCCTCCAGCGTCGCGTCTTCCGGAAGATGCTCCAGAATCTGGCGCGTAACCTCGTCCGCCTTATCCAACCCGTACTCCCTGCGCATCTCAAGCTGGAAGCGCGTGGCGATGGCATGGGCGCGAAGGCTGGCGAGGCGTCCATTGATATTCACCCAATGTCCTTTCCATGAGTCGTACCATGGATCGAGGTCACCTTGGGGTACGGATTCCCGGCCGATGGCCTGAAGCGTATCAAACAGGTGATCGAGCTTTCTGTCCTGCTCCGTAACGTGTTTCCAAGGCTCGGGTGCCCGCGCGGAATCTCCCGCCTCATACAGGCGCCATGACTGGCCCGCATCTTCACGAATGGCGGAAAGCGTCTGCCACACCTCGTTCCAAGTCTGGTCCCACGCCGCACGCCTGCCCGGAGGAATGTAGGTGTCCGCCCTCGCATGAGCCTCGCGCAGCATGGTTTCGAGGGAGTCTTCAATTTCCTCAATCTGCGACCACTGCGTGCGCAGGCCGTAATTGAGCTGACCGAGGATGAATGTGGCGCGCTCTTCTGGTTTCATGGCGGCTGGTTGGTTGTGTTGACTTGCCGCAGCCTGTTTCAGGACATGTGCTGCAACAATATTTGTCATATAATACAGGGAAAGGGTTCAACCTACAATCGCTACCCGCACAACCTGTGGCGGTGGCACCATTGATGAACCCTTTCTCACGCAACCAGATGCTGTCGAAACACGTACGGCTACGCGGTGGCGCCCTTCTCCTGCTGGCGCGTCTGCCACACCTTGAAGCATTCGAGAAAACCTCCTGCGAAATCCTGCGGTCGGGCAGCAATCCAGTCACCAATTTGCTCAACCCGGAAGAACTGACCGGTGACAATCTCCTCCGGCGCAAAATTCATGGGCCCGGAATGCTCCGCCACATGAAGCTCCACGAATTCCCAGCCGGTGGCTTCGCATGCGGGCACCATGCCCACGCATGCGGTGGGGGCCTCAATGCCCAATTCCTCCTTCAGCTCACGCACCGCCGCCGTGGCGTAGTCTTCGCCTGAATCGAGGTGCCCTGCCGCGCTGGAGTCCCACGCGAGTGGATGCACGTCCTTCAAATGAGAGCGCTGCTGCAGCCAGAGTTCGCCGTGCCTGTTGAACACAAACACGTGCACCGCGCGATGCCTCAACCCCTTTGCATGCACTTCGCCGCGTGGCGCCTGGCCGGTGACCTGGTTTTTCGCATCCACCACATCGAAGATTTCGGAGGCCTTCTGCCCACGATCCTCTTCGTGCCGGTTCTCATAGTGGCGGGTGATCCGTACCCACTCCTGGAGTGAAAGTTCCTCGGCACGTACTGTGATTGATTTGCCCAAGGCCTCCATGAGCGCCTGCCAGCCGCCGGGAGCTTCGGGAAGCAGATTCTTGAGCTGCTTGCGCCGTTGGGAAAAGCCCATGCGCACGAGCCTGTCGAAAAGGCGGCGATCATGCACCGGCAGCGTGCCCGGCGCCTTCGGTGTCAGCCGCACGATGGCCGAATGGACCCGGGGACGTGGCTTGAACGCCTCCGGAGGGACGATGCGCAGAATCGAGGCATCCCAGTCATGCTGTACCAAGAGGCTCAGCCCACCGTAGGCATCATCTTCGCGCCGTGCGACAATGCGCTCACACACTTCCTTTTGCAGCATGAACACGGCCTCCACAATCGGCGTGGGAGGCGTAAGAAAATGTTTCAGTATCTCCCCTCCCACCGAGTACGGCAGATTCCCCACCAGCTTCACCCCGCCCTGCTTGTAGAGGGGCCTGAGGTCGAACCGCGTCGCATCCCCATGCCAGATCTCCGCGTGACCGCTATCCGCCAGTTCCTCTTGGAGGTCGGCGGCGAGGGTGTTGTCCTTCTCAATCAAAAGCAAGTGCTGGGGACGCCCCAGGAGATGCTCCGTGAGGGCCCCCTGCCCCGGCCCCACCTCAATGACATAGGGCGCACCGTCCGGCTGGATCTGGTCCGCGATCCAGCGCGCGAGATTGGTGTCGCAGAGAAAGTTCTGTCCGAGGCTTTTCTTGTGCTTGAAAGACATGTGTGCAGTGCGTGCGGAAGGGGGTACGGGGCAGAGTAGACGCAAAGCGGCGACGCGGCAAAGGATGACGAAAGGAGATGCGTCTCGGAGCGTTGTGTACAGGCCTTCTTGAGTGGGAGGTGGGTGAGGATGCCCGCAGACTGAGCCGTTGGGGGCGCGGTCCTTTTCCGTCAAACAATAGTATGGAGCAAGACAGCCAAAACGCCCGCTTGCGACGATTGTCCCACTGGTTGCGAAACTTTCTTGTCATTCGCCATTCGCGCAATTCTGAATTGGTTGCTCAATGCCGCCGCCTGCCGAAGCCGCCATTTCCACCAGCGACCCAAGCCGGCCAGTCAAGCCGGGCTGGTGGGGTAGATCACGCATGGCCTCGCGCCTCGATGACAGGGCGGCTCTGAGTGCCTGCCGTCTGCTGCTGGCTGGCTATCTCTGCGGACAGTACCTGATGTATAACGACCACCTGAGGGGGGCATGGATGCTTGCTTTGGTCCCGCTCGTCTTCGTCTGGATGCCTTGGGTCGCGATCTGGGAGAATGCAAAGGGAGACACCTTTCGTATTGTGGCCGCCCACTTCCTCTGCTGGATGACGATTCGGTCTCTTCTGGGCTATGGCATGGTGGACGGAAGGGATGGGTGGCTCGCAGGAGGATGGCTGCTGGGCGGACTGCTGCTGGCGTGCTTCGCCATCGTGGTATGGCACGCCGCGCAGGACCTCACCAGTCTGGATCGTTTGGGATTATGGACTGGCTACAGCGCCGCGTTTGCCGCAGCGGTGAGCATGATCCTGGTCTATGGCTTTCTTCCGGGCCATGTCTTTGGCGAGCGGCTGACCAATTGGTTTGTCTATGGCGGACTAAATTCCGTGACGACGGGCCTGACTTTTGGGTTTGCTCTCATGTGGCTCTGGTGCCTGCGTGATCGGATCACCGTCCCGCGGGAGCGACTGCTGCTGCACGTATCCATCGTCATTTTGCTGGCCGCGGTGTGTTACACCCGGTGCCGCGGGGCGCTGCTGGCACTGCTCGCGGCTCATGCAGCACTGATGTGGATGCGCGGATTCCGCCACGCGGCGCTCCCTTGGGCCTCGCTGCTGGCAGCCATTGCTCTCTTTCAACTCAGCGGTCCACTGGTGCAGAAAGTGGTCGACTGGCAGATCGCCACCCGCGCAGATCCTGCGCTGCAGCCATCTCACTCCGCGACGCCCATCCAGGAAATGCTCACCCGGTGGGATGGAGGGCGGATGGAGATCTACGCGCGAGCCATGAGCGGTTTTGTGGAACCTCATGAGTGGCTCATCGGAGTGGGCCAGTGGGGTCCGGCGGAGCATTTCACCCGCAGTCTGTCCCACTTGCACATGCATCATCACAGTGTGTTTATCGCCACCCTGGTTCATGGCGGGCTCATCGGTCTGGGACTGGCGCTCGCGCTGCTGGTGATCGGCCTCCGGCGCTCCCTCACCCTCGCCCGTGAGGGCGAGTACACTTGGTTTGTGCTCCTTGTGTTTGGTTGCACCGGTCTCATTTTTGACGGCCAGACTTTGACCAATCTGCTGAGCATTCCACAGATGGAACCCTTGTTGATTACCTTTCCGCTCGTGATAGCTACCGCGGCGTGGTGGCACCGAAGGAATCGCAAGACCGTGGGCAATAACCCTTAATTTCACCGCCAGCCCCAAAATGCCTCACTTTTCAGCTGGACTTGGAATTGAGCGCATTGAATTATCGAGTTAGCATAGTCTCCTCCCCTTCCCTGCCGTGAAAGCTGCCGCCCGGCTCCTCTTGATTGCGACCCTCATGGTATCCATTGGGGCGCATTGGGGTGTGCTGCAGGTTGTGGCCTGGGCGCAGATGGTCAAAAGCTATTCTTCGGAGAGAGGTCTGGTGCAGGGTCTCCAGGAAACTTTCGACGGCGAGCATCCCTGTGCGATGTGCCAGAAGCTGCAAGCCGCCAAGGCTCAAGAAGAGCAGAAACAGCAGGGTAGTACGTCTATTCCTACTGAAAGGATGGATAAGGTTCCGCAATGGTTCACCATGCTGCCTGCGGGGTCCATCGAAGCACCGTCCCCTCGTACGGGTCTGCCTGCGCCTTGCTGGGCAGCAGTCCCCTTGATTTCGTCCCAGTGGGATAGCAAGCCCGTCACGCCACCGCCACGAAGCGCGGTCTAGGCT
>JAEYUU010000683.1 GCA_023429545.1 Verrucomicrobiota bacterium | reverse complement strand
AGCTTGCGCAGCTTGTTCGCGAGCACATCCTTGCGGATGCGGCGGAAGGCCATCTTGAACCATTCCGTGGCCGGCTTCTGCCAGTGCACCACGGGCGCACCCGCGCCCTTCGGTTCATCGTTCTGGGAGAAGACAGCCCGAAGGTCATCTCCGGATTTGAATGGGGTGAGGCGGGCCGGAATCTTCCAGGGCTTCGCATCCGAAAGCGTGAAGTTATTCACGTAGAACGCAGTGCCACCCGGAGGAGCCGCCGCTTCCGCAAACGGCCCCTCTCCCACCCATGCCCGTCCGTCGGGAAGCCTGAAAAGCGCGAGGTCCATCATGAATCTATCTGAGCATGCACCTTTGCGCGGGATGCACGGAAGTGCAACGCATGCCTGATGCGGCTGAATCGGAACAGGATCTGCATTTTTTTAGCATTGTCTCAGCCGCGGCGCTTTGCTACATAGGAGGCATGCCATCCGCCCCTGTGGAACTCCGGTCGCTCCTCCGGCTGCTGGATGATGATACGCCTGTCGTCCGTGAAGCAGTGCGTCAGAAGTTGGCGTCGATCCGCCACGAACTGCCAGAACACTTCCTGGCGCTGGGCGAGGATCTTGATGAGGAGCGCCAGCGGCTGATCAGCGAAATCCTGGCGCCCATCTGCCGGGAAGAGCTCGAGTCCTCCTGGATGTCCTGGCGGTGGCTGTCCTCACCCGAGGCCCAGTTGGAGGAGGCACTCGGACAAATCTCGGCGTTCCTGAGCGGTTGGCAGACGAAAGCCGAGGAACTACCCCACCAGCTCGATGCCCTGGCGGAACGCGCCGTGCGCGAAGGTGGCACCTACGACCCGCATAAACTCGCCGATTTCCTCTTTGGCGGACGCGGGGACGACGCCCGCCTGCGTGGTAATACCAAGGACTACTACGCCGCGCAAAACAGCAACCTCCTCTGGGTGCTGGCCAATGGGCAGGGAAATCCTATTTCCCTGAGCTGCATCTACATGCTGCTGGGCCGCAGGCTCGGCATGCGCATCGAAGGCTGCAACTTCCCCGGCCACTTCCTCGCCCGCGTGCGTCACGAAAGCAAGGTGTGGCTCGTGGATTGCTTCAATCGCGGACGCTTCATGCTCTCCGAGGATGTGGCCAAGCACCACCCTGCGGCCAACCCTTCCATGGAGGATGTGGTACGCGACCCCGCTCCCGTCGAAGCCATCATTGCCCGCGTGCTACGCAATCTGGACGAGGCCTTCGAACGCGAAAGCAATCTCACCCAGCGCCACGTCATCCGCCGGCTGATGCTGAAGCTGATGGATGCGTGAGGCGAGGTGGAGGCACACTTCAGCAGATGTGCGCGCCTTGGGTATTCACGTAGACTGAATACACCGACTGGCTTGCGGTGATGAAGAGACGATTCCGGCGCGGTCCGCCGAAGCAGAGATTGCTGCCAGTCTCAGGTAGCACGATCTGGCCGATACGCTGGCCTTGGGGCGAAAAAACGTACACCCCATCGAAGCGGTCGCCCGCCCATCCCGCACTGGCCCACACGTTGCCATCGACATCGCACCGAACGCCATCAGAACCAACTTTGCCTTTTGGGTCATCAGCGTTCATCACCGCAAACACCTTCCGGTTCGCGAGCTTCTTCCCATCCACCACGTCATAGACGAGGATGTTTTTCGGAGCGCCGGTGTCCACCAGATAGAGCTTCTTGTAGTCCGGTGAGAAGCACAGGCCATTCGGCTTCTCCACTTCATCCGTGACTTTGGCAATCTTCCCGGCGGGATCGATGCAGTACACCGCCTCCTTGATTTCCAAGTCCCCCTTGTAGCCCTCATAGTTCCCCATGCTCCCGTATCCGGGATCGGTGAACCAGATGCCGCCTTCCGGATGCACCACGGCATCATTGGGAGCGTTCAACGGCTTGCCTTCAAACTTGTCTGCCAGCACGGTGACTTTCCCATCCCGGTCATAGCGGGCCACACGGCGGGTGCCATGCTCGCAGGAGATCTGCCGCCCTTCGTAGTCGAAGGTGTTGCCGTTGCTGTAGTTGGAAGGATTGCGGAACGTGCTCACGTGCCCATCCTCATTGAGCCAGCGCATCTGCACGTTATTGGGGATGTCGCTCCACATCAGGTAGTTCCCATGCGTGCTCCACGCCGGTCCTTCCGCCCACAGGCAGCCCGTGTGCAGCCGCTGGATGGGCGCATTCCCCTGGATGTATTTTCCGAACGAAGGATCTAGCGCAATCACATCCGGATCCGGATACCGTGAAGGCTGGGCATTCGGACCATAGTCACGGCCCAAGACGGCTCCGGCAGCAGCAGTGGCAAACGTGGTGAGGAAGGCGCGGCGGGTGTTCATCAGTGAATGTTCGTGCTTAAGATTTCAATGCGAGCATGACCATGGACGGTGCAAAGAACGAGAAAATTCCATGCTCCCTTTTCTCTTTTCACCTTTCTCTTTTCACTTTTTCTCAATTCACCACATTCCTAGCGACCTGCCCCAGCAACACGCGGCGCACATTCTCGCTTCCCTTCACCCGCATGTCCCTCAGCCCCTCTTCCGTGTAGAAGGCAGAGTGCGGATTGAGGATCAGCCGGTCATGCGCGGGATGATGTGGGTCCCGCCATGCCTGGAGCAGCGGGTCACTGTCTGAGGGTGGCTCCTTCTCCAGGACATCCAACGCCGCGCCGGCGAGATGGCCATCCTCGATGGCACGCAGGATGGCCATGGGATCCGACACAGCGCCACGGGCGGTATTGATAACATACGCGCCTTGGGGAAGCAGCTTGAGCGTTTCGGCATTCACCAGCAGGCGCGTTTCCGGAGTCAGCGGGCAGTGCAGGGAC
>JAEYUU010000592.1 GCA_023429545.1 Verrucomicrobiota bacterium | reverse complement strand
CTTCGTTTGGAGCGGCGATGGTGACCTTGTTCAGATCCACGGCGGGTGACCGTTTGGTGGATTCCAGTTCCTGCTTGACCGTCGCCACTTCACCCTTGAGCCGGGCGAGTTCCTTCTTCGTTTCCGCCAGCACTCGTTGTTGTTCGATGGTGGTTGTCGGGTCCGGCGCCGACTCCACCGTAGTAGTAGTTTGGGTCGGGGGTTTTACGACAACCCGCTGGGACGATATCTCTTCCGTGGCGGCCTCCTGCTGCGGGACGACGGTTCTCGGCGGTGTCAGGACTTTGTTCATCTCCACTTTCGCACGCGCCTGCTCAAGGATGGCTTGATCCGCAGGCAGCGGTGCAGAAGCTGTGGAAGTTGCCGTGACCGTGGCCTGGCCAGGCACCTCACGTACGCTGGTACGACTGGTGGTGCTGCTCGCGGGCACTCGCTGGATCTCTGTTGTGGCCGGCATGGTGCGCACGGTAGGAGGAGGGGACGGTGGCAGCGTCTCTGTTACAACTCCATTGGGCGCTGGCGGTTCCACGCGTGTCTTCGGTGCTGGCTGCACATCGACAGGCCGGCGTGTGACTCTCCGGGTTTGGTCGGATCGTGTTGTCCCGTTGGGCGCTGGCTGTACCACAATCTCACTCTGGGATCGCATGGGTTTCAGGGTTTGCCCCGGAGGGGCGTCCTCAATCACCGCCTCCGCTCTCGGGACTCGCTTCGTATCTCCGTCATCGTCGTCATTGTCCCCAGAGTCCTCACGTTTGTCCTTATTGTCCCCTCCTCCAAAGAGACGGCTGAAGAATCCCTTCTTCTTGGGCTCGGGAGGCGGGGCCGGCATGGGTTCCACCCCAACGGGCGGGGGTGCTCCTGGAGGAAGGACAATGACGGTCTGGCCCTGGGGCGGTGGAGGGGACGCAGGGGTCTGAGCGCCTACCTGCGTAATCGCTGTGCCGGCGGAAAGAGAAACAATCGCGGCAGCGCACACAGCAGGGCCGCGCAGAGATGGTGAGAGGGGTTTCATGACAACTGAGGATCGAATGACACCTCGCCATTGCGTGCCATCGAATATTAACAAGTCGTTGCGGAGCCCTCTCCTCGGGCGAATCGCACGAAAAACAGGTGCTTCAGGCTCTGATCAGGCTGCGTCGGTCCTCTTCGCGCTCAACCATTCACCCGAGGCCAGGTGGGAAACCAGCTGGGGGAAGAATTCGAGAAAATCTTCCTCCATGCCTTCACCTGACTGTCTGAGGAAGGGCACGGCATCCTGCAGCCGCACCGCTTTTTTCCAACGCATCGTAAGTCGTAGGGACATGCGTTGCAATGCTGCCTCGATTCCTTCCAACTTGCGGTATGAGTAAAGCCGGTCTTCCCGCACGAGGTACTCGATCAGGTCCGCGCCGTCTTCCGGTAGCTGGTGCCTGCGCGCGGTGGCTTCCTCGTGAAACCGCCGTGTGAAATCCCTCAACGTAACCTCGTGAAACTGCTCCCAGTTCTTCGCGAGATAGTGATCATAGAACATGTCCACCAGGATCCCCGCATAGCGCCGGTGACTCGGCGCGATGCGCATCTTGCTGCGGTGCACAACGGGATGCGTGTCCGTGTAGCGATCAATCGCGGCGTGACACCGGCGTCCAGCCTCGAACACCGGTCCCATCACCCCCCGCGGCTCGCGGCGCAATGCGTCCGCCAGCAGATTGCCGAGCTGAAACTCGACATCTGGTGGTGAGAGGTGCACGTGGGCGAGCCAGTTCATGACATCATCTGAAGTCCCCCGGAAAGGGGATCCCTTGTGAGTGATTCATACGCTGGGGACGGACCATGCGAAATGAGAATGTCACGGTGCCGCACACCAAAGAAACCGCACCGAATTTTCACGGCCAATTCATTCGGGTTTCACATCGGCTTCATGCAGCCCCGGCAGAGTGGGCTTGTTTCCCAACTCCATTCTGCCATGACACCCTTCCGCCTCATCACCATCCTGGGCATCACCGGTGCCGCCACGTTTGCCTGGTTCGTGCTGGGCGCCACGCTGCACCAGCGTTCGCGCGCCTCCGCTTCACGCATGGGCGGAGAAGTGCGCCAGGTCTGGGGGCCTGGTCTTGCGCAGCCGCACCTCACGCTGCTGGCGGACAGTGTTTCCGGCTCAGGGGATGCGGAGGCCATGCTGGCTGCCTCGTCCAAGGTCGATGTGCAGGTCAGTTACGTGCCGAAAAAGCGCGGCCTGCTGTGGCATCGAACCTACGACGTGGAGTTCACCGCGCGCTATGAGATCATCAATACCGCATCCACCTCCCGCAACGTGCGCATCCAAATGGCGCTCCCCGCGAAGAATACGAGCTATGACAATTTTGCCTTCCAGCTTGGCGAAGGCAGTGCGACGGACATCGCCCCGCACAATGGCATGGTGGAAACCGTGACGCTCATCCCAGCCGGGGCGACGGTGCCGCTCACGGTCCGTTACAATGCACGCGGGCTGGATCGCTGGTCCTACACCTTCCCCCCAGGCAGCCGCGTGAAGAACTTCAATCTCACGATGTCGACCAACTTCGATGAAGTGAGCTATCCCGTGGGTGCGACCTCGCCCACCGGCGTAAACCCTGCGACCAAGGGTGATGGCATGGAGCTCGTGTGGACTTATACAGACACCATCGATGCGCGGGACATCGCCCTGGACATGCCTCGCCTCTTGAATGCGGGGCCGGTGATTGCACGCATCACGTTCTTTGCGCCGGTGTCACTCGCGCTCTTTTTTGGGGTGCTGGTGGTTGCCGGGATGATGCGTGGCATCAACCTGCACCCGATGACGTATGCGTTTCTTGCTGCGGGATTCTTCACCTTCCATCTGCTGCTGGCTTATCTGGGAGACCAGATGCCCCTGTACGCGGCCTTCCTCATCGCCACGGTAATTTCTCTCGTCATGGTGAGTGGCTACCTGCACGCGGTCGCCGGGCGGTCCCTCAGCATCGTCGCGGTGGTGGCGCAGTTCGCCTACATGGTGCTGTTCAGCTTCAGCTTCTTCTTCGATGGCATGACGGGACTCACGCTTACCATCACTGCCGTGGCCACGCTCGCTTTGTTGATGATCGCCACGGCGAAAGTGAACTGGGAGGAGGTGTTCAAGCAGGGACGCGAGGCATTGCTTCAGAAACGATCCGAAAGCGTCTCAGCCTCTGCTCCTCCACGGATGCCGGTCACCACGTGATGCCGGTCCAGTTCAGGAAACGTTATCTGCGACTCTCATGGACCTCGCTCAAATCCTACTCATTCTGTTCGTGCTGGCTGCTTTCGCCGGCGCCGCAGTGGTCACGGCTCACCGTCGCCCTGCTGGCGGATGCGGCATTGAACATGGCGGCGGCCCACCTGCTGAAATTGCGCCTGCCTCGCACCACGCTCATGCCATCTGCGTCATGAAATGGATTGCCCTTCTGCTGGTGATGATGCTGGGCCTGGCCATCGCGGCCCGCGCTTTTCTTGAGCGTGACTACGTCTACCCACCTCAACCATCTCCCGACTATCCCGTGATGAGTCTCGTGATGCCTGTCGATGGACCGCCAGCATACGAGCCAGTGCCGCAGAATCTGGAGGTGCTCCAGCAGGCGGCGCACCTCGAGGTCATCCGTGGACACGGCTGCACGCATGTGCTGCATCTAGTGCTCCATCTGGACTGCCACTACTACTTTGCCGACAACGGAAAGGTCTATGTGACCACTTGGGCCAGCCCCGGCAATCCTCCGCGACTGGTGGAGACCCTCCGGTGGAGTGGTTCCCCTCGGGAGTTTGACGGTTATCACACGGAACTCTTGCCCGAAGCGTGACTTCGATCATCAATGGCTTTTACCTCTACCTTTCAGCCCATCGCTTCCGCCATGTTTCCTTCGGTCCGTCCCCGCATCTTGATCGTCGAGGACGAGCCGTCCATCGCGGACAACATCGTGTACTCCCTTGAGTCCGAAGGATTCGCCCCTGTCGCCTGTGGCACCGGTGCGGAAGCGCTGGCGAAGGTGCAGGCGGAAGACTTCACCCTGGTGGTGCTGGATGTCGGCCTGCCTGACACCACCGGTTTCGAACTGTGCCGCGAGCTGCGGCTCATCAAGGACGTGCCGGTAATCTTTCTCACCGCGCGCTCCTCCGAGCTGGATCGGGTGGTGGGTCTGGAGATCGGCGGCGATGACTACATCTGCAAGCCCTTCAGCCCTCGCGAACTCACCGCGCGGGTGCGCGCCGTGCTGCGCCGCGCGGATCACCGGCCGAAGGTTGCTGCAGTGGTACCCGCGCCTGCTGTTTCTGTTTCACTTGAGGAGCCAGCCGCTGCCTCTCCAGCTTCGACAACAGATGCCAACACTCCCGTGGCCGTGGATGAGAGCCGCTGTCAGATTCGCTACTTCGGCGAGGTGCTGCCACTCTCCCGCTACGAATACCGCCTGCTGCAGACCTTCGCAAAGCACCCTGGTCGTGTCTTTACCCGTGCCCAGCTCATGGAGCATGCCAGCGACGAGCCCGAGGCCGCCATGGAGCGTACCGTGGATGCCCATGTGAAATCCCTTCGTGCGAAAATGAAAACGGTGCGAGGCGAAGTGGAGGCCATCGTCACGCATCGTGGACTGGGCTATTCGCTGGCGGAGAAGTGGAGTTGATCAGGGTGTGATGGATGCAAAGGGGGGCGGTGCTGGCGCCATGCCTCCTGGTGCGAAGGGGTCAGCTCCCGGCCCAATTTGATTGACATCACTGCTGCGTGCCCCCGCGTTCATGTGAACGCATTACCTGAGTTGTAAGCATTGTCACTGGTGGCAGCGGCTCCAGCCGCGTACTCCACACCATCTTCCTTTTTAGTTTGTCGTCGAGACGTTGGTTCTGCCACTTCACCAGCCGGGCACGCATGGCGAAGGGGAGCCATTCAAACTGATACACGCGCCCACGCTCATAGTGCGGTGGCAGGAGAAGCAGGCCCACCTGTGCAGGCGCCTCCCTGACATATACTTCGAACCGCTGGCTCGATTGTGCGGGGATTCTCTGAGGTGCCGCGCCCGTTCCACACCATCCCAGCATGGCATCACACCACGTTCCCTCCTCCCAGATCTTCATTTGATACATTGGGCTGCCTGCTCCATAACCCCAGTATTCCAAATCCTGGTGCGTGGGGTTCACTGCCTCAAGCAGATAACTCTGCTGGGCTCCCCGGGTAACAGTTTGCACAACACGAATCTCAGGGCGTGGTCCCAGATCAAACTTCATCAAGCCTGCGGTGGGGACTGCGGCGAGCAATCCGCAGGGAATCAGGATCCAGAGGTGCCGCTTCATGGCGGTACTTATCCTCCCGCGAAATGGCTCTGGGTGTCAAGTCTTTGGTTGGGGTGGTATCCCAACTGAAACGAATCTTATCCTATTGAATGTACAAGTAACGAGATGGCAGAACTTTACCGTTGGGTCAGAAGACTCACCGTCCACGGTCGGACCAGAAGGTCCAACCTTCCTAGTGACAGTTCTCATCCTGCCAGCGTAGCTTCAGGCCATCATACGCAATGCGCACGCCGGCGGGCAGCTTCGCCTCTTCGCGCGCATGCATGATTTCGCACTGGATGTGGGTGAACCAGGTTTCACGGGGTTGCAGTACATCGCGAAGAGCCAGGGCCTCGGCGAAGTTCATGTGTGTGGGATGCGGCGTGTGCCGCAGGGCATCGCAAACGAGCGTGTCCACTCCACGGATGAGTTCCATCGTGGCCGGAGGCACCACCTTGCAATCGCTCATGTAGGCGCACAGTTTTTTGCCGCCACGCACGAACATGAAGCCGATGGTCTCATGCTTGCCATGTTCCACCGGCAGTGGCACCACCTCGGTATCTCCCAAGGCAAAGGTTCCCTCGATGGGTTTCGCCTCGGCCTTCAGATAACCGCGCCAGCGGTTCTCGCGCAGGAAGCTGAAATAGAAAATCCGGTTCAGTGCATCGAGGCACGAGGGCATGGCATACACCGGCATCACTGCATCTTCGCCAATGGTAAAGCGCCGCAGGTCATCGAAGCCCGTGAGGTGATCCATATGCGGGTGCGTGATGAGCACGGCATCCACGCGGCGGATGTTCTCGCGCAGGCACTGCGTGCGGAAGTCCGGGCCGGTGTCCACCATCCACGAGCACTCCGGTGTCTCGAGGTAGATGGAGGAGCGCAGGCGTTTGTCGCGAGGATCGCTGCTGCGGCAGGTGTCGCAGTCGCAGCCGATCATCGGAACCCCCACGGAGGTCGCCGTGCCGAGGAAGGTCAGTTGCAGTCCTGTATGTCCGCTCATGAATAGATGCTACGGACGCAAGCTAGCGAAGGCTCACGATTTGTCGCCTGAATGTTCGGCCATGGGCGGAGGAGTTCCAAGCGCAGGCGCAGAAACGGGCATCGGCACAGGCGGCGGTAGCGAGTTCTTTTTAGGGTCGTGGATGACCGCCTTGAAGGACATCGCGATGATGCCAATGAACAGGGCCACTCCACCGAGCCACATGGGTGCGGCTGCCAAGGCTGCTGGACCGGCCGCCCTCACGAGCGGACCGAAGTTCAAGACACGGCCCCAGATTTCCAGGACACTCATGAGCATGAGGGCCAGGGCTACGAGCTTCACTCCTATGCGGATTTTCACCAGCAACCCGCACACCAGGAACATTACACCTCCAAACAGTGCGTCCCCTTTGTCCCCCGTCACACCGGCGAAGATGCTCATACCCCCCACGATCAGACTGAAAATGGCAATGTACTTGAGCCGGCTTTCCTGATCTGATTTCGCCTGCTCATACTCCGTCCGCATCATCGCCAGCTTGCGAGCGTCTCCCAAGAGGGCGTGCATCTCCGCCGGAGGCATGAGCACTCCTGTGCTGCGATGCTTCCGGCAACGTGAACAATGGTCCGCCGCAAACATGGCCATGCTTTTGCAGTGCGGGCAGCGTTCGACTTTCATGGGGCTGCGAGCTAGCCCTGGAAAAAACCGGTGTCAATCACCAGTCACTGCTACACCGCCTCCGCCACCTGCGCGGGTGCATCCACCCAGCGGCCGTGTTCCTTGATGAGATCCATGAGACGCTCCACGGCCTCACCTTCGGGGATGTTAAACTTCACCGCGCTCTTGCCCACGTAGAGATTGATCTTCCCGGGCGCGCCGCCCACGTAGCCGAAGTCGGCATCCGCCATTTCGCCGGGACCATTCACGATGCAGCCCATGACCGCGATGCGCACGCCTTTGAGATGGCCCGTGGCAGCGCGGATCTTTTGCGTGGTGGTCTGAAGATTGAAGAGCGTGCGACCGCAGCTCGGGCAGGCCACATAGTCGGTCTTGAAAATGCGCGTGCCCGCCGCCTGGAGAATGTTGTAGCTCAGGCGCAGGGACTGGCCGGGTGCTTCTTCGCCCTGCACGATCACCGCATCGCCAATGCCATCACACAGCAGCGAGCCGATGTTTGTGGCGGCCTTCAGCATGGTGGAAAGGAAGTCCGCACCGGGTTGCGTAGCCGGGTAAAGCGTGTCCTTGAGCAGGATCGGCGAAGCAATGCCAAGCTGCTTGAGCCGTGCGGCCAGCAGGCGATACGCCGCCACCACGGGAAGGTCCAGACCGTCCTGCACGGTGATGAGATCGGTGTCCTTTAATCCTTCGAAGTGCGCATCCTCGCGGGGATCCACCATCACCACATGGCTGTCCTCCAGCACCACCTCGGGCTTGTAGTCGCCGAGCTTGTCCATCTTGTGCGCCACGGCATCCCACTTCGCGCGAGAGGTAAAGACGGCGACCGTTTCATGCGCGCCAATCTTCACGCCGTTCTCCATTTCCATCGTGGCTTCACGCCGTTCGTAGTCGAAGGGATCGTAGCTCACTGCCGGCGCCTTCTCCACACGCGGGAAGCGCGCAGGCAAGCCCTCGTTGTAGGGCTTCACCAAGGCCTGGGCCACGGGGATTTCATATACGGCGTCCTCCGTGAGGCTCACGCGCACCGTGTCGCCAATGCCATCCGTGAGCAGCGAGCCGATACCGATGGCGCTCTTGATGCGGCCATCCTCGCCATCGCCCGCCTCAGTGACGCCGAGGTGGATGGGGTAGTTCCAGTCGCCACCAAGGATGTTGAGATGCGCCACCAGCAGGCGGTAGGCCTCGATCATCACCTTGGGATTGCTCGCCTTCATGGAGAAGACGAAATTGTGGAAGCCTTCGCGACGCGCGATGCGGGCAAACTCGAGCGCACTCTCCACCATGCCCAGCGGCGAGTCGCCGTAGCGGTTCATGATGCGATCACTGAGCGAGCCGTGATTCGTGCCGATGCGCATGGCACGCTGCTTCTCGATGCACAGGTGCACGAGGGGAACGAACTCCTCCTCAATGCTCGCGACCTCGGCGGCATATTCCTCATCGGTATACTCGCGGATGGCGAATTTCTTTTTGTCCACGTAGTTCCCGGGATTCACACGGACCTTTTCCACCCACTTCGCCGCTTCCATGGCGGCGTCCGGCTTGAAGTGGATGTCGGCCACCAGCGGCACATCACAACCCGCGGCGCGTACGCCGGCGGCGATGTGTTCGAGGTTTTCCGCGATGGGGCGCGTCTGCGCGGTGACGCGCACGATCTCGCAACCCACGGCGGCGAGATCCAGCACCTGCTTCACGCTGGCCTCCGTGTCGCGCGTGTCACTGGTGATCATCGACTGCACGCGGATCGGGTTCGCGCCACCGATGCCCACGTTCCCCACCATCACCTCCCGGGTCTCACGGCGCTGGTAGTGATACAAGTCAGGGCAGTAGGAGAGCAGGGGCTGCGCGGCGCGGTCGGACATGAGGGGTGAGATGAGTCTTCTTCTGTAAAAAGCAGGAGTTACCGCGCCGCCCTCTTGTCCGGGGCCAGGAATTTCAGTTCCACCTTGTCCGTGGAGCCTACACCTTTGCGGCCTACGCCAATCACGTCGCCCGTGTCCTTGAAGCTGATGAAGATCATGAAGCCGAAGAGCAGCAGCACGCAGGCCGTCTGCACCACCTCCAGCACGCGGAGGTTGATCGATTTGCGGCGCACCCATTCATACAGGGCCATCACGATGTGGCCGCCATCCAGCACGGGAAAGGGGAGCATGTTCAGTAGAGCCAGGTTCACATTTAGCACCACGCTGAACCAGAGCACGCGCTCCCACCCATTCGGGTCCTGCAGCAGGTTGTAGTACACATTGGCAATGCCGATGAATCCGCTCAAGTGGCTGGCCCCGATGTCCGAGTTGGAGGTCGGCGAGAGCTTGAGCAGGGTGTCGTAGATCGTGCGACCGGCATCCTTGAGCTGGCTGATAGGATCGGGTTTTCTCTTCTTTTCCGCCCCGCCGATGTCCCAGCCGACTCCCAAGGTCGCGATGGCACCCTGTTCCAGATCAAAGTCTTCGGGTCGCTGATCGGGCAGGCGGGGGGTGATGGTGAGGGGTACCGTCTTACCGTCGCGCTCCACTTCCACCGCTATGGGCTTGCCTACGTTGGCTTCCAGAATGTCGGCCAGGATGCCGTTGCTGAGCACCTTCTCGCCATTGATGGTGCGCAGGATATCGCCCTTC
>JAEYUU010000590.1 GCA_023429545.1 Verrucomicrobiota bacterium | reverse complement strand
CACACGACTGGTGGCGGCCTTCTACCGGCGTGTGCGCACGGATGACGTCATTGGCCCCTTGTACCCGCCGGATGACTGGGAGGGCTCGGAGAAGCGCCTGCGTGACTTTTTCATCTACCGCTTCGGCGGTCCGGATCGCTACATCCAGGAGCGTGGGCATCCGCGCCTGCGGGGGCGGCACATGCCTTTCAGCATCGGCGTGCGCGAAAGGGATCGCTGGATGGAGCTGATGGAGGCCGCTTTGAAGGAGACCGGCGTCCCGGAGGAGGAGGCCGGTGTGCTGCGGGAGTTCTTTGCGCAGCTCGCGGACTTCATGAGGAACCGCCAGGAGTAGCCGCGCATGGAATGGGTCACGCTCGACGCTCCCGGATTCGAACTCACCGCCACACTGGAGAGCGGGCAGGTCTTCCACTGGCACCGGGAGGGAGACACCTTTCACGGGTTGATTGGCGGGACCCCGGTGCATGTCCGCCAGACGAAGCCGGACAGCATTGAGGCTGAGGCAGGCACGGAAACGCTGGCGGCGCACTACCTGGCGCTGGACCATGACTTCGCCAAGATCTGCCGCACCCTGCCGAAGGGTGATACGCACCTCCGCCGGGCGCTGAAGTACGCCCCCGGCATCCGCATTCTGCGCCAGCCCAGGTGGGAGTGCTTGGCGACGTTCATCACCTCCTCCATGAAGCAGGTGGCGCACATCCGGCAGATTTCCCTGACGCTGAGGGAGAGATACGGTGAAAAAATTGTCACCGGGTGCGGCGCCGTGCTGCATGCTTATCCCACGCCCGCAGCGCTCGCGAAGGCAGGAGAGAAGGCGTTGCGCAAATGTGCTCTGGGCTACCGCGCCGGGTTTCTGCACCAGACGGCGGCTCGTATCGCGAGTGGAGAATTCGACCTCGAAAGCGTGGCTGAGCTGCCGGATGAGGCGGCCCTCCTGCGCCTGTGCGAGCTGCCCGGTGTGGGGCCAAAGATTGCGCAGTGTACGCTGCTCTTCTCGTACGAGCGGCTCGGCGTGTTTCCCATTGATGTCTGGATCGAGCGCGCGCTGAGGGAGCTCTACTTCTCTGACGCGGAAGAAAAGGTGACCTCACGGATGCTGAAGGAGTTCGCGCATGACCATTTCGGGCCGTATCGCGGCTATGCGCAGCAATGGATCTTTCATCATGCACGCACGAGCGGCATCCTCTCCCGCAAGCGCGACTGATGCCTTTGCGACGCTTGCCTGCTTCCCGTGCGCTGCGTCACCAGGGCAGGTCGCCAACAGGCTGGAGCTCCACCCAAGCAACCCGCAACGCCAGCTCGCGGGCATCCGCGCTCACCCCGTGGTGCAAGGGGCACGCCGCGCCCGGCAGCTCCAGCACGAGGGTGTTCACCGGCGACAGTGCCTCTGCGGGCACCTCGCACTCGGCCTGCTCCCAGTAGTTTCCTCGTAGCGTCCATTCGCCGATGAGGTGGCCGTTCATGAGCGCCCGGACTGGCTGCACCTCCACCTTTCCGGGAACCAGGAAGGGGTGCACGCTCATGCGCAGTAGACTTTGCTGGGGTGACTCCAAAGAAAAAACAATTTCCGCTGCCATGCCGTCCGTCCACCGGCCATCGGTTTCCGGGACGCTCCAGCCCTGGCGCAGATAGGGCTCGGCATCCGAGCCCGCGAGCTTCAGCGGCGTGGGCAGAGGCCGGGGAGCAGGGGCCCCTTCAGTGAAACGTTCCAAACCGCGCAGGCGCCGGTTGCGCCGCACGATCTCGCCTGGAGGCACCTCCTCCGCGAGTTGGATGCGCGGCACGCTTTCCGGGTGCTGACACATCAGAGCCGCGATCACCGCCTGCAGTTCATGAACGCGGAAGTCAGGATCTTCGCGCAGGCGCCGGAGGCATTCCCGCTGCTCATGGCAGGGCCTCTCCACGTAGGAGTTTTTTCTCCAGGAGGCATTGA
Source organism: Verrucomicrobiota bacterium (assembly GCA_023429545.1). Lineage (GTDB taxonomy): Bacteria > Verrucomicrobiota > Verrucomicrobiia > Verrucomicrobiales > Verrucomicrobiaceae > Roseimicrobium. The sequence continues at coordinate 1,423 of JAEYUU010000590.1, read as the reverse complement.
ATTTGAAGACGGAGAGCTCCGGCACGCATGCGAACCGCATGCCGTGCTGGCCGGCGCGGAAGACGAACTCATTGTCGGGCGGCAGGCGCAGGGTGCGGTAGTCCTTCCATCCGCCGATGGCCAGGCCCGCCTCGCGGCGGTGCATCACGGAGGAGGGGGGCACCGCCATGGTGGGGTCATGCACACCGCCGGGAGCCACCCCGGTGAGGAGGCGCACACGCTCCCGTCCCGGAGCCACTTCGGGGCCGAGCATTTGCAGCCAGGTATAGCCGAAATCCGCGCCGGTCTCGTCCATGGCGCGCACCAGCACGGCGAGGTGCCTCGGATGCCAGATATCATCGTGGCCCAGATACGCGACATACTCGCCGCGGGCCAGGCGCAGACCTTCGTTGTTCGGAGCGGACTGGTTTCCCGAGTTCTCAGGAAGATTGTGCCAGCGCACGCGAGGATCCCCGAACGACGTGGCAACGGCAGCGCTGTCATCCGTGCAGCCATCGCCAATGACGAGCAACTCGAAGTCCGCAAACTCCTGGCCGAGCACGGACTCGATGGAGTAGCGAAGCACACTGCTCCAGTTGTAAGTAGCGATGATGACGCTGACTCGTGGAGCCGGATTCATCTAGGACGAAGGGAACCGGTAGGGGATGAGGTCGTTGTTGAGGGGAAGCCGGTACTTGTCGGGGTTGGCGTGATTGTACGCGCGCGTCGGCATGTTGATGAAGAGCAGGTCTTCTGAACCCACATTCTGGATGGCATGATACACGCCCTTGGGAATGATGAGCAGACCACGGTTGTGGTGGTCGAGGAAAAGTTCGTTGACGAGGCCGTGGGTGGGAGAGCCTTCGCGATCATCGAAGAGTACAGCCCTCATGGTGCCGTGGCTCAGGAAGATGCGGTCATCCTGAAGGCGGTGCACGACCCAGCCCTTCACCTGGCCTGGCCGGATGGTGACCTGGTAGACATACACAAGGGGGTCGGGGTGGATGCCCCAGGCCGGGTCGAAGAGTTCGCACACCGTCCCGCGATCATCGGGCTGGGTCACGGCACGACGGATGCGCACCCCTTCGATGAGTGGGGCCACCCTTTCACCGTCTGGTGTCACGCTCTGGGGATCTTTTTCGGGTGTCTTCATGGCATGGGCTTGGGTTCTTCCAAGGTTGTTGCGATCATAGCTGTGGCCTGACCGCTGCAAGAGGTATTCTCGGAAGACAGCCAGCACCAGCCACGAGCCCATGAGTCTACGAGCGGCAACGTTCGTGTGGCCTGCCTGTCAGGCATGGGCTTTCAAACCGGCTGGGCGTGGCACTTGCGACTTTGGTGCCAGCTGGCATGGTATATCTTTCATGACGCACGCGGAGTCCCGGACCATCACGTACGCCATCGTCGGCTCTCTGGCGGTGCATGTGCTGCTGGCCGTGGCGTT
>JAEYUU010000588.1 GCA_023429545.1 Verrucomicrobiota bacterium | reverse complement strand
CACCTTTCCTTCTCATGGATCCCAGCCACGCGTGGTTTCGTTGCACACAGGTGGCCATGAAGGTCCCGTTGATTGTGGGGATGGTAGTGTGGTCAGCGCTCGTCGCTGCGCGACCGCCTTTCAGCATGTCAGGAATCCGGGATGCCACTGGCGTTCGGATCGACCATTAAGCGGCCCGTGTCGCAAAAGTTTCGCTACCAGGTCCCAGTCCGCCTCCCGGGAACCGCGATTCCAGTGAGTGCGGCTCCTGCGCGCCCTCGCCGTTCCTTCTTCGAACCCGTTTGATCCGGGGCCAATTGAGGCTTAGCCGTTTGTTTCGCCTCCTTTCACATGCCAGACTCCAAGCTTCCCGACCCCCAGCCGCAGGAAAAGGACTTCACTGCAGGGGGCATCTTTGATCTCGCGGAGCGTCCCCGCAACACGACGGGTGACATCGCCCTAGACGAACGGCTGAAGGAAATCGCCGGACGCTGGGTCACGGATCCGCGCAAGCGCGACCTCATCGCCGGCATGCTCATGACCAGCCTGAAGATTGGTCGCGACGATGCTGGCATGGGCGATCTGAAGATGCTGCACCGCGCCCTGCGCGAGATGCGGTATGCGAACAAGGTCTTCCAAAACTACCGGCATTACCGGAAGGTGAGCGTCTTCGGCTCAGCCCGCACGCTGCCGGGCAATCCAGCGTACCTGGCCGCGGAGGACTTCGGCCAGCGCATGGTGAAGGAGGGCTACATGGTCATCACCGGCGCGGGAGAAGGCATCATGGGCGCGGCACAGCACGGCGCGGGACGGGAGAAGAGCTTTGGCCTGAACATCACGCTGCCCTTCGAGCAGAGCGCGAACGACACCATCCTGGGCGACGAGAAGCTCATGACCTTCAACTACTTCTTTACGCGGAAGCTCTCCTTCGTGAAGGAGGCGGATGCGTTTGCGCTCTTCCCCGGCGGCTTCGGCACCATGGATGAACTCTTCGAGAGCATCACGCTGATCCAGACCGGCAAGGCCAACATCCTGCCCATCGTGCTGGTGGACGTACCGGGAATGGAATACTGGAAGACATTCCTCGCGTTCGTCGAAAAGCATCTGCTGGGCCACGCATTGATCTCGCCACTGGACCTCACGCTCATCCGTCGTGTGGAGGATGTGGAGGAAGGGGTGCGGGAGATTCTAAATTTTTACCAGATCTTCCACTCCTACCGCCATGTGCGCGACCGGGTGGTCTTCCGGGTGAAGCGCAAGCTCGCGCCCGCCGCGGTGACCGCACTCAATGAAGAGTTCAAGGATCTGCTCGTGGAGGGCCGCATCGAACAGGGAACGGCCCTGCCGGAAGAGGCGAACGAAGAAGGCATCTTCCACCTGCCCCGCCTCATCGCCCGCTTCCGCCGCGGTGACTTTGGCAGATGGCGGCAATTCATCGATGCCATCAATGCCTCCGCTGTGGTCCTTGCGAAGCTGTAGTTGGGGGCCCGCCTTTGGTCGATACCTGACAGCCTGAGTGGTGCATGCGATGAATGCGGATCTTATCTGGGTGCTGGCGCTGCTCGCGGGTTGCGTGGCGATGTTCGTGGCGAACAGGCCGCGCATGGACGTGGTGGCGCTGGTGGTGCTGATCCTGCTGCCGCTCAGCGGGGTCGTCACCGTGCCGGAGGCGCTGGCGGGCTTCAGCGATCCCAATGTGGTGCTGATCGCGGCGCTGTTTGTCATTGGCGATGGGCTGGCGCGCACAGGCATCACCCACCAGGTGGGGGACTGGTTGATTAAGAGGGCAGGCAGCAATGAGGCGCGCCTGCTGGTGCTGCTGATGCTGGCGGTGGCCGGGCTGGGTGCCTTCATGAGTTCCACCGGGGTGGTGGCCATGTTCATTCCCGTGGTTCTGAGCGTGACGAACCGCCTGCACGTGCCGCCTGGCCGCCTGATGATGCCGCTGAGTTTCGCTGGCCTCATGAGCGGCATGCTCACCCTGGTGGCCACGCCGCCAAACATGGTGGTGGATTCCGCATTGAATCATGCGGGCTCACCAGGATTCGTCTTCTTCAGCTTCACGCCCATTGGTCTCGTCATCCTGGTCCTGGGAACTGGGTACATGCTGGTGGCGCGTCACTGGATTGCAGGCGGCGCGGATTCCACACGCAAGCAGGGCCGGCGGGGCCTCGCGCACCTCATTGAGGAGTACCATTTGGAAAAACGCGGCTGCTGCTTGCGCATCCAGCCAGGTTCGCCGCTGGACGGGCACCGGCTGAAAGACGTAGCCATGCGGCACGAGTACGGGGCGAATGTGGTGGCCGTGGAGCGGCATGGTCCCTTCCGGCGTGAGCTCTTCAATCCTTCGGCCCACATGGAACTGCACGCCGGGGATGTGCTGCTGGTGGATGTGTCCACTGGGAGCCGGGCGGAGGCGATGTATCAAGTGCTGCATCTGGAGCACCTGCCCCTGACCGGATACTACTTCATGGACCACTCGCGTGAGGTGGGTATGGCGGAGGTTCTGGTGCCGCCAGAGTCCACGCTCATTGGGAAGACCGTGCTGCAGGCCACGTTTCGCCGGAAGCATGGTCTGACCGTGGTGGGGCTGCGCCGCGGCGGCAAGGCCGTGGAGGGCCCGGTGCTGGAAGAGAAGCTGAAGCTGGGGGACGTCCTCCTCGTGGTGGGGCCGTGGAAATCCATCCGCTGTCTCCAGACGCAGATGCAGGACTTTCTGGTGCTGAGCCTCCCGTCCGACGTGGACGACGTGGCGCCCGCAGCGAGCCAGGCATTCTTCGCCGTGCTCAGCCTGGGCGTGATGGTCGCCCTCATGGTGAGCGGCCTGGTGCCGAACGTCATCGCAGCGCTCATCGCGTGCCTGCTGATGGGCCTCTTCCGCTGCGTGACCATGGATTCCGCGTACAAGTCCATCCACTGGCAGAGCCTGGTGCTCATCGTGGGCATGATGCCCTTTGCCCGGTCCCTCGAGAGCACCGGCGGTGTGGAATTCGCCGTGGAGGGGCTGATGCGCCTGACGGGTGATGCAGGTCCGCGTGTGCTGCTGGGCAGCCTTTTCGTGTTCACCACGCTGATCGGATCCTTTATCTCCAATACAGCCACCGCCGTGCTCATGGCCCCCATCGCCTTGAGCATGGCCGCGCATTTCGATTCGTCCCCGCTGCCCTTTGCGATGACCGTGGCCATCGCCGCCTCATGCGCGTTCATGACACCCATCTCCTCCCCGGTGAATACCCTGGTACTAGGGCCCGGGCAGTATCGCTTTGCCGATTTTGTGAAGGTGGGGGTGCCTTTCACCGTGCTGGTGCTGCTGGTCACCGTGCTGCTGGTGCCGTGGTTGTTCCCGCTGAAGTAGCGGCGGGAGTTGATGGTCGTTGCCTTGGTTGATGGGCGATGGTCGATGGTTGATAGTTGATAGTCGGAATGACTCAGGCTATCGATCATCAACTCTCAACCATCCACCTCCTTGCCCCCCATCGGTTTCAAAGAATGGTCCTTTGTATGTGAAGCGCTCGGCCAGGGTGTGCAGACGCTCATCTTGCGCAAGGGCGGCATCCACGAGGGCAAAGGCGGTTTTCATTTCCAGCATGACGCGTTCTGGCTTTTCCCCACCGGCTTCCACACGCAGGCGGAGTCGCTGCGCTGGATGCCGGAGAATGCCGCGGAGGTGACCGTGCCGCAGGACGAGCAGCGCGAACGCGTGGACGTGCGGTACTTTGCGAGGCTGCACCAGGTGTGGCGTCTCACGGATTGGGACAAGGTGGCCGCACTGGAGCCACTGCACGTGTGGAAGGATGAAGTGGTGCGCGAACGCTTCGCCTGGAATGAGGAAAGCAGCCTGCACGTGGCCCTGGTGCGCATGTATGCGCTGCCGGAGAAGTGGAGCTTCCCCTATGAACGCGGCTACGGCGGCTGCCGGAGCTGGGTGAAACTGCCCGCCGAAGGAGAAGAGAAGGAGAAAGAGGCGCTGCTCCACCCGGTGATGGCAGATGCGACTTGGGAGGATTCCGCGAATACGGTGCGGGGGATACTGGGAGACTGATTCAGCAACCATCCAGCGTGAGGAATGCCCCCAAGGTGCTCTTTCCATCTGGAATGCTGGAGCTTGTTCCAGCACTCCAAATTCGTCACTCACCCCGCTCCTACTCCGCCACTTCCTTCCCCTTCGCTCCGCTGATCTGATTGCCCTCCACTTTCTGCGTGGTGCCGTTCAGTGAGATGCCGTTCTTTTCGATCTTCGTGATTTCATTCCCACTGACTTCATTGTCCTTGGTGCCTTTGCCGAACTGAATTCCGTTCCCGGCAATCGTTAGGAAGGCGTTGTTCACGATCCGGTTGCGCTCGTTGATTCCGTTCTCCTGCTTGCACCAGCGCCAGAGATTGAGACCGGTTCCGCAGTCTCTCACTTCATTCGCCTCCAC
>JAEYUU010000526.1 GCA_023429545.1 Verrucomicrobiota bacterium | reverse complement strand
AGAGAGTCACGCTCTCGTGGAGTCTGGCCGCGCGCACTTTCCCGGTGGGATGCCTTGGCGCCAGCGCCGCGCGGAAGGCCTCACTGCGCTCCGGTTCGCCATGCACGAGGAAGACCTGCTTCTTCGGGCCGCCCACGCGCGTGAACCAGTCGAGCAGTTCGCTGTGATCCGCATGACCGGAGAAGGAGTCGAGGATCTCGATGCGGGCATTCACCACGAATTCATCGCCCAGGATGTTCACCTTGCGCGCGCCATTGCGCAGCTTCCAGCCCAGCGTGTGCTCCGCGCAGTAGCCCACGAAGACCACCGTGGTGGTGTCATCGCCCACATGATTGCGCAGGTGGTGCAGGATGCGCCCGCTCTCACACATGCCGCTGGCCGCGATGATGACGGCAGGCTCCTTGAGGTCATTGAGTTGCCGTGACTCATTGGCCTCGCGGATGAAGCGGAGTCCCTCAAAGCCGAACGGGTTGCGCTTTTCAAAGAGGAAGTTGTACACCTCCTCGTTGAAGCACTCCGGATGCAGCCGGAAAATCTCTGTGGCACTCACGGCCAGAGGACTGTCCACAAAGATGGGAATCGCGGGGATGCAGTCGGATTCGCGCAGCTTGTTCAGCGCATACAGAAGCTGCTGCGTGCGCTCCACGGCAAAGGAGGGGATGAGCACCTTCCCGCTGCGCCGGATGGTGTCATTGATGATCTTGCAGATGTGATCATCGCTCACCTTGTCCATCTCGTGTTCCCGCCCGCCATAGGTGCTTTCCATGATGACGTAGTCGATCCCGTCGCACGGAGAGGGAGGGTTCAAGAGATCACTTTTGGGCCGGCCCACGTCACCGGAGAAAAGCAGGCGCGACTTCCTTCCGCTCTCATGATCATCGATGTCCAGAATCACCTGCGCCGCACCGAGGATGTGACCGGCATCGATGAAGGTGAACTTCACGCCATCCGCCACCGGCATGGGGCGCTCGTAGTTGATGGTCACGAATTGCCGCAGGCACTTCTCCGCATCCATGCGGTCGTACGTGGGCTCCAGCGGGGGCAGGGACTGCCTGACGCGCTTTTTGTTGAGCCACTTGATGTCGCCCTCCTGGATGTGCGCGGAGTCCGGCAGCATGATGCTGCAGAGGTCCCGCGTGGCGTCCGTGGCATAGATGTTCCCCGCATAACCCTGCTTCACCAGGTTCGGCAGATTCCCGCTGTGATCGATGTGCGCGTGCGAGAGGATCACCGCGTCGAGCGTCTTCGGATCAAAGGGGAAATGGCGGTTGCGCTCGAAGGCATCGCCGCGGAGGCCCTGGTAGAGGCCGCAATCCAGCAGGATGCGCTGGCCGTTGACCTCAAGGAGATGCTGCGAGCCGGTGGTCGTTTCGGCAGCGCCGTGGAAGGTGATTTTCATGAGGTGGTGGTTTGTTAGATCGTCAGGCGGGAACGGAGGTCCGCGAGAGAAGCTGCCCATGCAGGGTCATCCTCCCAAAGCTCCGCCAGTTCTGAGGGCGCTCGCTTGATTCGGTCCAGTACAGATAGTGCGTCTTGCTTGAGTTCCGCCGATGGCTCCTGTGGATGTGCAGCGACCCACTCGGCTACTTTTTCGGTATAGGCGTTCACAGGCGATGGCTTGCCGCAGAGCCAGGCCAGCACTTCCGCGGCGGCGATAGCTTCTTCAGAATCGGGAGCTTCAATGTAATGTTCCCCCTGTTCGAGAATCTTCCGGAGAGTGGCTTCGATGTGCGCAAGGTTGCTGCATTCTTCGAGCTCGTACGCCCAATCGTTTGCGGTATCGTTGCCGAAGCTTGTTGCATCCCATGCGCCCATAGATGGTTGTGGTGGAGACGGAAGGATTTTGCCGCGCCCTACTTCTGCCCGGCGATCACCTTCTTGAGATACTCAATGCTGCGCTCCGCAATTACTTTGGGTCCCAGGGTGTAGTCAAAGACCTCGGTGCTCAGCCAGCCGTCGTAGCCCACTTCATTCAACGCCGCGATGATGGGCTCATACTTCACCTCGCCCATGCCGGGGCCGAGCAGGTTGGGATCGTTGGTGTGGAAATGGACAAACCACTCCTTGCTGTTGCGAATGATGTCCGGGATGGGCGTGGGCTCATCGCTCATGGCCTTCACGTCGAGGTGCAGCTTGCAGGCGGGATGATCCACCAGCTTGCAGAACTCGATGCCCTCGGCGGCGGTGTTCATCCAGTTGGTCTCCTTCCGTCCCAGCGGTTCCATGGCGATGGTGGCGCCATGCTGCCAGGCTGCTTCCGCCACACCCCGCACCACCTCGGCAGCCCGCTTGGTGGCTTCCTCCTTGTCCCATTCGGGAAGCAGATTGCGGGCCTTGGGACTGCCCCACACCATTACCTTGCCTCCGAGCGCGCCGCAGAAGCGCGCCAGATTCTGGCCAAAGCGCATGGCATCACGACGCAGCAGCGCATCCGGCGTCGTGATGTGCATCCACGTGGGCCGGGTGAGCAGCCAGTGCAGCCCGATGATCTCCAGGCCGAAGGAATGGGCGATACGCACCAGCCGGGTGGCGTCCGCCAGCGTGAGTTCGCGGGGATCCTCCTTCAGGGAGAAGGGCGCGAGTTCCAGTCCCTGGTAGCCGCAGGCAGCGGCGTCTTCACAGACCTTCTCAAACGGCTCAGAGCCCCAGTGTTCGTTGGAGATAGCGAAACGCATGATGAGTTTTTTAACGGAGCGGCCCTGCCGCCGCAAGCAACGTTGGCGCTTTTTGGTTGGAGGTGAGGAAATTGGCGGGCCGTTGCATTCCCTCGAGCCGCTGTTCCTTGGAAGAAGCTGTCTCCTACTTCTTCCGCGTCTCAAACGTCCGCGTGTGGTTCCGGGCCGGCACAGCCACGGTGTAGGTCTTCCCATCCACCGCCACGGTGCAGGAGATGTAATTCGCCTGACAGCCCTCGCCGAGGTCCCCGTGATTGGCGATGAACTCCGGCGCGGCATTGTTCTGCCGGTCGTCTCGCACATTCTCGTGCAGTTGATACATGGCCTGAATGGAGGGTGTGTCCTTCAGCGCGTCCATGGCGGACTGGCTCGTTCCCTTGCGGGGACCGTTGTTCATCACCGAAACGGTGGGCGCGAGGCTTTTGATGAGAAGCGGATTGTTGCTCACATCAAGGCCATGGTGGTTCACCTGATAAAGATCCACGACACCTGCAAGATTCATGGGAGAGACCAGCTTCTCCTCCATGTTCCAGGTCAGGTCGCCACCGTCAAAGAAGGCAAAATCGCCATACTGCAGGAGCAGCACCACGCTGTTGGCGTTGTCGGAAGTGTCCTCGGCCTTGGGCGGCACGGAGCCCGCGAGCGGATTGGGAGTTGTCTGGTGCGCCCGGGGAGCCGCGAATTTCTTGTTGGCCCCGAGGCAACGGAGGGAGAGGGCAGGGGAAC
>JAEYUU010000390.1 GCA_023429545.1 Verrucomicrobiota bacterium | reverse complement strand
CGTCAAACCACGCAGTTGACCGCTCCGTGGGTCGGTAGCCCGGCCCATAGATGCGATTACGTTCGGAGGGCGGCGAGTACTCCATCAGGCGGAATCTCGATTTCGCATAAGTCGGGGGTAGGAATGCAGGTAGAAAGGGGGCGTCACTTCCATACACGACAAAGTAGCCCCGGGCACAGAGCAGATTGTTCAGCCCGGCATTTTCACCCTCCTGCGTAACTCCCAGCGGAGCCTGAAAAAAGATGGCGTGCGTTGGCACATTGGCGCCGTTCCCGGAACCTGTCAGCAGCGTGGCTCCCTGGCCGCAGATGAACGAGAGTTCTGACCGCCTCTCATAACGCGAGGGCGGCACTGACAAATCGTCAGGATTCGCACGATGATAATCCCAATAGGTATTCAAGGTTGCCTGACTCAGGTTACGGGTGATCAGGTCAAACGCCGCACGCGCTTCCCGGAATTGGGAGGTGCGGGATGATGCCTGGCTCCAGGCCTTCTGCGTCTCGCTGATCACATTGGTCACAATCAAGAGCAACACCGTAAGCACGGTCATGGAGACGAGCAGCTCTATCAACGTGAAGGCCTGGGCAGCAGCCCATCTGACCCTCGCGGGACGGTGCGGCAGAGGCTTGGAAGGATGTGTCATGATCATTTAGTTGGTTTTGGCGACCAGCGCAGTCACGGTCGAGAAGCGTTTGGGATCTCCAAAGGCAAAATCGGGATTCGTGGTAGACGCAATCTTGATGGTGACCCGGCGAAGCGCTTCCTCCGGGGCAGCACCTTCGGCGGCACCCGGCAGGCGGACATCAAGCTCGGGCACAAGCACGTTCACCACATAGCTGATGCCCATGTCGGACCGATCCTGGACTTCCAGGCCCTGATCATCGAACCATCGATTGCGCGGAGGTACTGAGTTCATCTCAGCCCAGTCGCCAGTGTTGAACTCGCCGGTGATCTGCTGGACAATGCGACTCTCAGCCGTCATCTGGGCGGTCTTGATCGCCATGTTGTAGCCTTGGGGAAGGAGCCCAAGAATGGCCACAATACCCAAGGCGGTGATCCCCACGGCAATGGTGACCTCTGGAAGGGAAAACCCTTGATACCAGGGTAAGTTACTCTTTGATTTGGAAGTCAATTTCATGATCCTGAAGCAACGTCATGTTAGAGGGCGGCTCCTTTAGGGAACAAAGCGTTTGTTCTCAATCACACGGAAGCGGTAGAAGGTATCCAGGCTATCCTTGGAAAGCGGATTCGAACCATCCGCATACTCGGGAATCCGCGTGTCGTTCGGATCGATATAACGCTCAATCAGGGTCGAACCGCGATATTCGCTCAGGATGGCATCCGAACCAGGTTCGAATATGGCCGGATCCGTGGAACGCGCCTTCCGGATTGCCTGCGAGCGCACATGCACTCGGAAGGTGTTTGAGCGCGAGGTGAGGCGTGGGTAGATATTCACATAGGGCCGTTCGCGGCTGTTGTCCCCGGTAAGCCCGTGAGCATCCCAGAAGCGGCCCATTTCCTGCTTGCGCGTGGTATCATTCCCCATGACGCCGGTGTTCACGTTCCTGTTAGTATAGGTTGCCCCCCCCGTCGCATCGCTGGGAATAAGGTGTACCTCGCAATTCTGGGTGGCAGAGCGCAGAAGCCCTTTGCCATCAGCCGGCGCGTTATTGGACATGTTGAAGCGGTCATCCAGTTGCTTCAGCGTCTCCGGAATATTGATCTTGCGATGCCAGTACTTGATTTGCGCCGATGGGATCGAGGTGTCCTGCCGGTTCTCCTCCCAGAACTTCTGTGGCCAGGTGCCGGAGTTGTTCATGGCAAGATACTGGCCGGCATCCTTTTTGGGGACGGCGTTCATGAGCTCACCCTTGAGCACGGCGTGCAGGCCTGTGGCACGGCGGATATGCGTGAAGGGCACCATCTGGTAGTTCACATTGATTCTGCCAGCCACGGAAAGCGGCTCGCTGATCGCATAGGGTTCCACCACCGGCATATAGAACAGGTCCAGGAGATAGTGGTCACGAGGAACCACATTGCCCGCATGGGCGGCACCACCAGAAGGATAGGTCACATCTGGACGGAACAGGAGCGTTCTCCACGGAACTCCCTGAACACCCGCGTCTGACTGCGGTCCCGGCTGTCCACCCCACACCCCGGTGGGCAGGGAGCCGAACATCACGGGCGAGGCAATCATTCGGTTCGGCGTGAAGTAAGGCTCATCACCAGCTTGGGACATCCAGCTATCAAAGAAGTACGCGTTACGCATCAGGCGGACTCCATTGGCGATCCAGAAGTGGAGGCAGCTGAAGTTCCCCTCGTCAGGTTTGTTGATGTAAGCACCATCACGTGTTGGGCCCACTCCATTATCGAAGTCACGATACCTTGCCGCTGCGGCCGAGGCTTCGGCCGTGTGTGGCATGTCAGGAATGTAGGCCGCACCGTAGGCGCCGAGTGCCGTCGCGATCTGCACCAGCCGTTTCGAGGGATCATCCGCGACGGCAGCCTGCCCGCTGCGGTCGAATCCAGGCTCGCGGTTTGAGTAGTAGGAGGTCAGATTGTGCGCCATCGGGACGTCTTGGGCATCCCACAGGGGATGCTTCTGCCACATGGTTCCCGGCACATTGCGGCGGGCGGCAACAATCCGGTAGTCCCCATATTTCGGGATGATGCTGCGAATGACATCCGTGCCGTAATGCAGCGCCGGATTATCGGGATTGGTGAAGTCATTCTTGATCACATTGCCCGGATCCTTTGCAAAAATAATCGTCCGGGACGCAGGCATGTTCCCACCGGTGAACTTGGTGGAAGCCACCATGGTATTGTCGCCCAGACCGCTGCTGTCATTGCGCAAGCGTCCACACGCCCGGGCATTGATGCCAGCGAAGTCAGTGCGCTCCGACACGGACCCATCAAGAAGATAGCGTGCCGCGCTGCCGGTATAGCGTCGCAGGCATCCGCCCCAGTTGAAGGTCCACCACCGCGGCGAATCCACGGCCCTCTGCGTGTAGATGGAGCCATCGGAGTTCACGATGCGACGCTTCTCCGTCGAAACGACAACCAGATCCGGCGGACGCACCCGGTTCACCCCGCTGGGGAACTGCAGCATGACGGTCTGCATCGGCTCCTTGCCCTGCCAGTTGTGGTCATCGTAAATGTCCAGCTGGATGGGCTGGGGGACCTCAAACTCCATGAGCTGGTCGCGCGGAATCGTGATGAAGCTGCTGATCAGATCCAGGTTGAGAACGTCGGCATGTTCGCTGCCGCCCGCTGCGGTGATGTAGCCGGGGTCGTTCGACATCCGTCGCACGCCCTTAACCCGCCGTTCTTCCGCCAGATTGCGGAAGCTTGCCGCACCACCCACCGGGTTTGCGTCCCAGCTTTCGAAGACAGAGCGCTCGGTCTTCACCACAAGATTTGCCGTGGTGCTCCAGAGGGAGCGGCCGTTCAGGGTGATGGCGCTCACCGCATTGCCATTCAGCACAAAGGTGAGTTCAGGAACCAGCTTGGTCCAACCAACGGCCGGGGAGAACAACTCAAGATGCAAGGCCGCCTGAACCCTCTTCTCGTTCTCAAGAAGCGGCACGTCCGGATCAAGGGTCACATTCCAGTTTTCCGGATTGTATCCAGGGTGGTTTCTTGGGTTGCGGGGATCATTGTTCGGCGCGGTGGTGCTGGTGCCATAACGCCCTGTGGCGGGAAAGGGAGGGTAGTTCGAATACCAGTAGTCATCCTCCTCGGGCACTTCCGGGGTCGCTCCATTCATGGACTTGGACCTGGTTTGAGTCCACGCATTCTCCAGATTGAAGTCGATGTTGGCTGCGGTCCTTCCGCCGCTCTTATGGGCGGGAT
>JAEYUU010000389.1 GCA_023429545.1 Verrucomicrobiota bacterium | reverse complement strand
CCGCGCGCCGCCCGTCACAGCCTCCGCACTCATCCCGAGGAGCGGTGGCGGAAGAGATCTCGAAGGGTGCTTCCCGCATGTGCCTGCCGCCGCCAGCGGCAAGGCCAGCCTAAATCGCGGTGCAATTATCTGCGAACGCAACCTTCCAATTTGCGGCTCACGAACTGTACCGGTAAATTTTTGTACAAAGTTCTCCAATTCCGGCCGCCTGTTCTCTCCAAAGACATCTCCCCCTCTTTTGTCCAGGCGAGTGGTCGCGGGTGGTTCCATGCCTCCCACAGGCAATCTTCCCGCCCCCCCTGTCCCCGACATTCCGGACAAACAGAGATCGCAGAGGTATTGGTTCTTCTTCGCGGCGGGGATCCTTGGGGTGGCCGTCACCCACTTTTTTACAGCCCCCGCCACGGTCCGCCTGCGTGAGCATATCAACATAAAGATCAACCACTGGCGCGGCGTCAATCAGGCGGACATCTATCTCTCCGAACTTAAAAGTGCTCCGGGGAGATGCCGGCAGGATCTGGTACCCTGTGTGCTGGCATTCCGTGATTTTCTCGCGACCAGGAACATCAGGCTTCACCTCCTGCTGCGCCCCGGGATTGAAGACATCATTACCCCTGGCAAGGCCTTGCAGACCCGCCCCACGGAGGGGGCCATCGCCCTCTGCGCGGCAGAACGGGATCTGAACAAAGTAGGCATCCATACCGTGAACCTGCTGCCCGACATGTATCGCGAGGCGTCGCTGCATCCTGGGCGACCAGTGATGCACCCGGACTTGGGTCATCTTTCAGACGACATGGTGCTCATCATGGCCCGGACCCGGTGCAAGTCGCTGGATGAGGGGCAGAAGAGAAGCGACGGGAGCGACATGCTCCTGGTGGGCGATTGCTACGCTTTTCTGTCCGCCACGCGGATCAAGCAGCGCAAAATCCTGCAGGGCATACGCAGCAAGTGGAAGAACAGTTCTGATTCCCACATGGCGTATGAGTTCTCACGCATGCCGCCGGAGCAGGTTCCCGGAGTACGGGATCTCTACTGGTTCCTCTCTGCGGAGTGTGTGAAACCGTACAGTGTGGTGTCCCTGCCTTTCCCATCTCCGTCCGAGCCTTCGGAGATCGCCTCGGGAGATATCCGCGTAGTCCCCGCGCAAATCACCCGCCTCTCACGTGTCCCTTCCCCGCTTGGCGCGGACTCACCTTATGCGAACGCCCTGGCGCTTCATGAATGCACCACTCACGATGGCGAGAAATTTCTGGCGGCGGTGCCAGTCATGCTGAATCGCAAGGCTCTTCCAGCCCAGCACTGGACCCTGGGCCAGAAGGTGCTGCTCAGCATGCAGCGATGGGATGCCGCCACCCGGTCCATGCCAAGTCTTGTCCGTGAGCAGATTTTCGATGATCTGGAGACTCTGCCGTTGTATCGATATTATGTTACAGGATGGGGCACTCCACCCTAAACAATCACCGCCAGACCCTTCACGTTTGCGGACACTCTGCATTCCCGTTGTGGCCAACCAAAAGAAAAAACATTCCTGGGCCAGACTGGTACTGATTGGGTTCGCGCTTCTCGTGGTTCATCTCGTGCTCTCGCCCCATACCGCGGAATGGGAGAGGAAGGTGGATAGAATCGTCAGGAAGAAATGGACGGAGCGCCAGACCGCCCGTTACCTCGCGGAACTACGGTCGGGCAACGTCGCCTGCCGCGAGGATCTGCTGCCCTGTGTCATCGCCTTTCGCGACTTCCTCGCCACCAGACACATCAAGCTGCGCATCCTCCTGCGTCCTGTACGGGAGGATTTTCTCAGCGCAGATGACAGGCTGCTCACCACACCCACGGACGGCGCCCTGGCGCTCACCACGGCCGAACGGCTCCTGAGGAAAGCAGGCATCCGCGCCACGAATCTGATGCCGGACATGTATGCCGAAGCGTCGCTAAACCCCAATGTTCCGGTCACGGACGTGGACCGGGCCCATCTGTCGCAGGAAATGATATCCGTCATGGGCCGGACTCTTTGCAATTCATTGGAGGACTGGCAGAAGGAACGCAACGGGCGCCAGATACTCCTGGTGGGAGACTGCTATGCCGTGCTGACCGCCAACAAGCTCAAGGAGGGAACCATCCTGCCCGGGGTGCGCAGCCAGTGGAAGAACAGCAGCGACTCCCAGATGGCGTATGAGATCTCGCGCATTCCGGCGGAGTTCTTCCCTGGCGTGCGCGAGATCTACTGGTTCCTCTCATCTCCGGTACTCGTCCGCGGCAGCGGCCATTCTCTTCCGCTTCCCTCCCCGCCAGATGCCAATGCTCCGGAGGGAGAAGGAACCCGGACGGTTCACGCGCGCATTACCCGCCAGACACATGTGCCAGCGGGTCTCGGGGCCGGCTCCCCCTATCCGAACGCCCTGGCCCTTCATGAGTGCACCACCGATGCGGGGGAGAAGTTCCTCGCCATCGTGCCAGTGATGAAGGATCGTGCGCCACTCCCCGCCACCTGCTGGGGTACGGGACAGCCGCTCACGCTCACCATGCAACCTTGGGATGCCGCCACGCGCACGACACCAAGCCTTGGTCGCGAACAGGTCTTCGACGACATCCAGGACTTCGCGACGGCACGATACCACATCAGCGGCTGGAGTATCCCTCCCTGAGGTAGAACCGGGCCGGAAAGCTCCGCCAGAATATTCCCCCGCTGGACTGGCGGCCGGGCATTTTTCCCGGATCACGCCGTTCCATTTTGTGGGAACGCAAAGTTCCCATTGCGGCCCCGCCTGCCCGCTGTTAAGCATGCGCCCCCACCTCTCCTCCGTCCGACATGTCCATCCCTCTCGAAGACAATTACATTGACGTCATTGGCAAGGCACAGCGGGGAATGAACCTTCCTGACGACGCCCTGGCCGCACGCATTGGCATGCCAGAATCCGTGATTACGAAGCTCAAGGATGGCTCCATGGATGAGATCGTTTTCGACAAGATCTCGCGCGCTCTGAACTTGCATACCGGCGCGCTCATCGCGATGGCGAAGAAGGACTGGTATCCTGATCCGGTGCGCCTCAACGGTGTGGAGCAATTCAATACCCCGTACGAAGACTACAGGGTAAACGCGTATGTCGTCTGGGATCCAGATACAAAGCAGGCGGCAGCGTTTGACACGGGTGCTTCAGCCAAGCCGATGGTGGACTTCATCACGAGCAAGGGACTCAAGCTGGAAGCGATCTACCTGACGCACACACACCCGGATCACGTGGCGGATCTCGCCACCCTGCGCACCGCGAACCAGCCCATCTTCGCCTGCAACAAGGAGCCTTGGGAGGGCGCGGAGCTCTTCGACCCGGGCCATGAATTCTCGCTCGGCGGATTGCGCATCGAGACCAAGCAGACCTCCGGTCACTCGAAGGGCGGCATCACTTACATCATCCACGGCCTGGATGAGCGCGTGGCCATCGTGGGCGATGCACTCTTCGCCTCCAGCATGGGCGGCGGCATGGTTTCCTGGGCAGACGCCCTGGCCACCAACCGCAGGTACATTCTCGCCAATCCGGAGAGCACGGTCATCTGCCCCGGCCATGGCCCCATGACGACCGTGGGCCAGGAAAAGGCGCACAATCCTTTCTACCCGGAATACAAGCCGTCGGCATCGTAGCTGGATCATCCTGCTCGTGCCCATGCTCTTTCTCATTCTCCTCTTTTCCAGCCACGTCGTGATGGAGTAAGAGCGGGAGCAAGAACGAACACACCGCTGCGTAAAGCAGCCCCCTTCAACGCCAAACACGAACCACCCTCCCTCATCATGTCCCAAACCATCGCATTCGTCGGAGTTGGCCGCATGGGCGCCAACATGGCCCGCCGCCTCATGGACTGCGGCTACAATGTCACCGCCGTCTATGATGTGTACACGGAGGGCGCCGCTTCCCTCGCCAAGGAAATCGGCTGCAAGCACGCGACGAAGCTGGCTGATGTGACCGCATCCGCCGACGTCATCTTCACCGTGGTGACCAACGACGCAGCAATGCGCACCATCTTCCTCGAAGGAAGCGACAACCTCCTGGTGAACGCGAAGGGCAAGATTTTCATCAATTGCGCCACCGTCACCCCCGGCATCCATCGCGAAGTGTATGCCGCGGCACGTACCGCCGGTGCGAATTCTCTGGAGGCCAGCATGGCATCCAGCATCAGCCAGGCGCGCGAGGGCAAGCTCTACCTCATGCTCGCCGGTGACGAGGCGGTGTACCAGCAGGTGCAGCGTATCATCGAAGACCTCAGCGTGAACCGCCGTTTCATCGCGGGGGGTGCTGGCAAGGCCGCCGAAGTGAAGGCGCTGGTGAACATGGTGATGAACATCAACACCGCCGGCCTCGCGGAGGGCCTCGGACTCGCCGCCGCGCTCGGCCACGACCTCGGCATGATTCGCGAAGTCTTCTCCCAGACGGGCGCGAACAGCCGGGTGCTGGAAACCGACGGCGCAGACATGGCGGACCGCTCGCACGATTGCTGGTTCAGCGCGGAGCACGCCGCCAAGGACAGCGGCATCGCTGGATTGCTCGCCAAGGAGCAGGGCCTCAACCTCCCGCTCAACACCGCCACGCAAGCCCAGTACCAGAAGATGGTGGAACTCGGCCTCGGCGGCCTGGACAAGAGCGGCATCGCGGAACTGACCTTCAAGGGGCGCAACGCGTAAGGCGGCTGGTCGTTTTTACGACTTTATACAAAAATAGCGCGCAGTTCCGGACGGGGCTGCGCGCTTTGGTAGGTGTACCCAGTGAACCGCGAGCCATCGTGTGGCTGCGCTCAGTTCCAGGCATTCCGCACATGAAGCGGTGACGGGGACAGAATGTCCCCACTCCTTGAGATCGCCGCAAAAAAACACCATCCGCGCATTCAGCGCGCCCGCACCCTACAGCTTCGTCACGCGGATGTTCTTCCACCACACCGGGTCGCCGTGGTCGGTCAGCATGAGCTTGCCTTTGCCGGGGGCGAAGTCCTTCACGGCCTTGAACTTGCTCTTCGCGATGCCTGCCTTCCATTCCTCGGACTTGGAGTCTGCCGCGACGGCGAGCTTGCCATTGAGCCAATGCTCGATCTTGCCGTCCTTCACGATGACCTTGCTCTTGTTCCACTCACCGGCAGGCTTCACGCCCTTGTCCTTCACCGGGCCCTTGATGTCATAGATGCTCGCGGTGCTGTGGTTGTCGCCCTTGGTGGCATCGGCATGTTTCACGTCATCGATCATCTGGTACTCCACGCCCAGCCAGGTGCCTTTTTCGGATTTGTTCACCCAGTACTTGATCCCGCTGTTGCCACCGGCCTCGAGCTTCCACTCCCACTCGACTTCGAAGTTCTCGAACTCCTCCTTGGAGATGATGTTCCCCGCCTTGGCCACGCGGTGGATGGTGCCATCTGGATCCTGCACCCAGCCGGCGGGCACGGGATTGCCGTTGCCATCCGTGAAGTCTGCGAGCGAGAGCGTGACGGGATCAGCAGCGGAAAGCGAGGCGGCAAAAATGAGACTGAGGAACAGGGCGGATTTCATGGGAGAAGTGGAACTGCAACCGGTACACCCAACTTTCACGCAGTAGAACAA
>JAEYUU010000363.1 GCA_023429545.1 Verrucomicrobiota bacterium | reverse complement strand
GTCCTTCCCATGCCGCCCTCATGCCGGCGGCGAGTCTTGCCGCGAGCTCTGGGCGCATTTCCGGCGAGCCGTTATTGTATTTTCCCGCGGCCACATTTCCACCAGCGCCGTTGAAATGCACATGGGGCACGCCGGGCAGCGCCTCCTCCCGCTGCTGCCGCGCCATGCCCACGAAGTCCCAGTTCACCGATCCCTTCCCATAATAGCTTTGGGGATGAGTCGCGTAGTAGGTGAGGACGGCGATGGGGCGAGCCTCGCTCCAAAAGCTGATCAGCCGCAGCTTGGGATCAATGGTTCCCTCCGGGGCCGCGATGGCCTCGGGTTTCCTGGTGGAACTCAGCCGCACCACTGCCACCTTCCCATCCGCGCCCAGGATACGGCGATTGGAAGCCACTCTCTCCACCACGCCTGATCCCAGGCCCAGAAGGGTGATGATGGCCGCCTTTGGCAGCGAGGCCTTCGCTGCTGAGGCTACACGAGCGATCACCTCACGGTCAAACTCGGGAGTGGAATACTGCCCGGCCAGACCATGCTCCGTGAGCAGCCGCTCCGTCGCGAAGTCGCTGCCCGGCGCATCGTGCTGATGCAGTGTGTGCACGGCGACCCGATCGGGGGTGGTGCCCGCGGCGCGTGCGAGGGCCTCGCGGAACGCATCGTGGCTTTCGTTGGCAATGCCGACCCAGTCCAGCGCGCAAAGCACGATGGGATCTCCCGCCCCAAGCAGGATGACACCGCGCGCGGTGAGTGGCGTGACAACTTCCCGCGCGGGCTTCACTCCACCATTGCAGAGGGAGGCGCCAAGGGGCGGCGTGGCATCCGCTTGAAATACCGCGACACGCAACGGCTTGTCATCGGCACGGGCTGCGGCCACAGGCACGGTCAGCGTGATCAGGAGGAGTGCCAGGGCGAGGCGTCGCAGGTGCGTCATCCCGCCACTACGTGGCCAGGGGACCGGCTCTTGCCCTGGCTTTGAAATCCGCCTCGCACTCATGCAGAAGAGTCGCGCGCTGCCTGCGTATCTTCTGCGCATGACTTCACGCTCCTCCCTCGATCGCAGGCACTTCATTCACAGCGCAGGCTCCGCCATCCTCACGCTGCCAATGGCACATCTGGGCCTCGGCGGGCGGCTCATCGCTGCGGAGACGCCGAAACTGGCCGCAGCAGCGGTGCCGGCAATCGAGCCGCTGAATCGCTTTCCCCACATGTTGCAGGAGCACCTGGTGGACCGCTTGCGGGCGGAAGAGGCAAAAGGAGCAGCCGTCCTGGCATCGCTGAAAACCAAGGCGCATGCCGAAGCGCATGTCCAGAGTATCCGGACTCGCATTCAGCAGTGCTTCGGTCCGTGGCCGGAAAAGACGCCCCTGAACGCGAAGGTTACCCGCACCGTGGAGCGCGACAGCTATCGAATTGAGAACGTCATCTTTGAAAGCCGGCCCGGGTTTCTGGTGACCGCGAACCTGTATGTGCCCAAGGGGCGAAAGTTTCCCCTGCCCGGCGTGGTGGGATCCTGCGGGCACTCCACGAATGGCAAGGCGGCAGAGGCCTACCAGAGCTTCGCGCAGGGGCTCGCGCGCATGGGGTATGTGGTGTTGATCTTCGACCCTATCGGCCAGGGTGAGCGTTCGCAATATGCGCCTGTTGCCAAGGGCAAAGGACTCGCTGCCCGGTACGGCATTGGTGTGGGGGAACATATCCAGGCGGGAAACCAGCAGGTGCTGGTGGGTGAGTCGCTCGCGGCCTGGCGCGCTTGGGATGGCATCCGCGCCCTGGACTACCTGCTCACTCGCGAGGAGGTGGATCCCAGGCATGTGGGCATCACGGGCAACTCAGGCGGTGGCACCATGACGACCTGGCTCTGCGGGGTGGATCAACGCTGGACCATGGCCGCGCCTGCCTGCTTTGTGACCACCTTCCGTCGCAACGCAGAGAACGAACTTCCTGCTGATACCGAGCAGTGCCCGCCAGGCGTGATCGCGCGTGGCCTGGATCATGCCGACTTCCTTGCGGCCCTCGCGCCGAAGCCCGTGGTCATTGTCGCCCAGGAGAAGGATTTCTTTGACGTGCGCGGCAGCGAAGAGGCTTTCGCGCGCCTGAAACATCTCTACACGCTCCTCGGCGTCCCGGAGAACATCAAGCTGCACATCGGTGGTGACTACCATGGTTACGCGAAGCAGAACCGCGAGGCCATGTACCAGTGGTTCAATAAGGCTACTGGCATCTCGCAGGAAACATCGGAGCCCGCGCTCACCATCGAGAAGGATGAAACCCTCCAGTGCACGCCGGATGGCCAGGTGCGCGGATTACAGTCGCGCACCGTGTTCTCTTTCACCGGTGAGAAGGCAGCGTCCCTGGCGAAATCCCGCCCGAAGCTCGATGATAAGTCTCTGAAAAAGACGATCACAGAAGTGCTCCGGCTTCCCGCCAGCCTGCCGCAGAACGCGCCAGACTACCGCATCCTGCGCACCAGTGGCAGTCGCAGATATCGCGCGAAGGCGCATGCCACCTATGCCGTGGAGACAGAGCCCGGGATCCATGCCATCGTCACTCTGCTTTCGGAGCAGCCCATCACCTCGCGCCCGCATGGAGAGGGGAAGCAGGCCGTGCTCTATGTTTCGCATCGCTCCTCGGATGCTGAGCTTCGTGATGAGCCTCTCGTTGCCGATCTCATCAGGGGCAACCCGGGTGCTGCCTTCTATGCCTGCGATGTGCGTGGCATTGGCGACTCCCAGCCGGACACCTGCGGTCCTGATCAGTTCCTGAAACCCTACGGCAGCCACTATTTCTATGCTGCTCACGGCGTGATGCTGGACCAGCCGTTGCTGGGAAGGCGCGCCTTCGATGTGATGCGCGTTCTGCAGTGGCTCGCGTCCATCGGTCATCAAGAAGTGCATCTGGCGGGTGCGGGCTGGGGTGCCCTGCCGGCAACATTTGCCGCGCTGTTGCAGGACAGCGTATCCAAGGTGACCCTGAAACACGCGCTCACCTCCTTCACGGATGTGGCTGGCACTGAGGACTACAACTGGCCCTTTGCCGCGCTGCCTCCGAATGTCCTGCGGCATTTTGATCTGCCCCAGTGTTATGGCTCGCTGAAGGGCAAGGGCCTCACGAGCATAGAACCCTGGAGCGCCACGCAGGGAATGGATTGAACTCACACCCACCGCACGCCACACTTGCCCATGCTTACCCCCCAGGACCGCACGCGCGACTTTCCAGCACTGTCTGGCATCGTCTATCTCAATACCGCAGCAGAGAGCATCCCGCCGCGCTGTGTCGGAGAGGCCATCCAGGCCTACTGGCAGGACAAGCTGCGCGGTATGAAGGGGCGCGACGCCCATTTCGCCCAGGTGGAGGCGTGCCGCGAAATCAGTGCCCGCATGCTCGGCCTCACGCCAGCCGAGGTCTCCTTCTGCTCTTGCAGCTCGGAGGCATACAATCTCCTCGCGTCCGCCCTCGACCTGGGGGCGCGCGACGAGGTTGTGGTTTCAGATCTCGACTTCCCCGCAGGAGCCACGCCCTGGCTGCGCGCGGCGAATCCTCCCGAGGTGCGTCTCTGGCGTTCCATGGAAGGTGCGTTGGAGGCTCAGCATCTGATCCCACTGCTCAATGAGCGCACCCGCCTGGTGCAGGTTTCACTGATTAGCTTCTACAACGGGCATCGCCTCGCCTGGCAGCCGTTCTACGATGCGGTGCGCCGCTATGCACCGAATGCCGTCATCTCCGTGGACGTCACCCAGGCGCTTGGCCGCGTGACGCTCGACTGCGCCGGCGCGGACATCATCATCTCCAGCACGCATAAGTGGACGCTCGGTATCCATGGCGGCTGCATCATTGGGGTGCCGCAGGCCGGCGCGGAGAAGCTCACCACCCACGCGGGCGGCTGGTTCCACCTGCAAAACGCATTCGATGCCGATCGCTTCCAACGCGCAGAGACAAAAAAGGGCGCCGCGAGCTTCTCCGTGGGCATGCCGAACTTCGTTGCCCTCTATGCATTGAACGCTTCGCTCCGCTATCTGGAGGGCATTGGCATTTCTCGCATTGCCGCGCATGCTGATCCGCTGGTTGCAGAGGTCGATGGTGTGCTGCGCGAGATGGGTGTCGCTCCGATGTGTGTGTGGAACTCGAAGAATCCCTCCGGCATCCTCGCCTTCCAGCACTCCCGCAGCGGCGAGATCCACGCCGTCTTGGAGCGTGAGAACATCCACATCATGCACCATGCCGGGCGCATCCGCATCGCCATCCATGGGTACAACACCCAGGAGGACGTGGGCAATCTCCTCCGCGTGCTGGAGACGATGCTGCGGGTGGTGTGAGGCACACGCCCGGCTTCCCGCACACATCCGCGGACACGACTGCCCGCGATCCCACCGTGACAAGTTGTCGCGAACGGTCATGACTGCCTCCCTTCCATTCAGCATTCGGGTCGACGGAAGCACCGCGGACATCCAGGCCCTCGCCGGGGAGTTGCGCAGCCGCCCCTGGTTTGGCGAGTTCCATTTCAATCCCGTGCAATACGACACTGGTTACCAGCTCTGGGTGTTCACCAGCGATGATCACACCACGGATGAAACCGAGCGGGAACGGGAGCGCTGGCTTAGAGGAGCCTGCACCCGGCACAACCTCGTCCTCATGGAAATGGTACATGAGCACTGATTGCGGACCCTGCATTCGCGTACAGATGCGCACCCGGCAGGATTCGAACCTGCGACCAACGGATTAGAAAGCCGTAGCTAAGTCATACAGATACGGCATTCAGTAATCGTTCAGCTACTTTTCAGCTATTTGGGCTTGTTTTGGAAACGGATGGGTATAGAGTTTCTCCATGAGAGGGAAACCAGTTACCATCCAAGAGGTCAAAGCAGTTAGACTGCGGAAGCGTGGCTACAAGTACGTGGTGGTTTTCCGAGAGGGTGGAAAGAGGTCCTACAAGTATTGCAGTACCAAGGGCGAAGCTGAGACTGAAGAGCGGCGTCTGCTTCTCTCTGTCGACAATTCAGGCAGGGAAGCGACGGGAGCTTTTGAAGCCTATGACAAGGTCGACCTCATCCGGTGGCGGAAGGAGCTGGCTGAACACGGAGCCACTCTGGGAGACGCTGTAACGCATTTCCTGGCCTTCCTGAAGGAGCGCCGCCATCAGACACGCAAGACTGTGCGGGAACTCTTCAACGCCGTCCTGGATGCCAAGGAGCGCGAAAGACGCAGCGAGCGGTATCAGGACGACCTGCGCGTGCGGCTGGCCCGCTTCTCTGCTGACCATGGGGAAAAGGTGCTGGGAGACATTAACAAGGAACTGCTGGATCGCTGGCTTCACGGTCTTGGCCTGTCTGCGGTGAGCACGGGCAATTTCCGTCGCGTGTTGGCGGTGGCCTTCTCGCATGCGGTGGCGCATGGCTGGCTTTCCGAAAACCCTGTGGCGCGGGCGATGAAGCCGAAGGTCATCCAGGGCGACATCGGCATCCTCACGCCGGAGCAACTCCAGAAGCTCTTGGAGATGGCGCACGAGGACATCCTGCCCGCTTTGGCCATCGGTGCCTTCGCTGGCC
>JAEYUU010000360.1 GCA_023429545.1 Verrucomicrobiota bacterium | reverse complement strand
CTTCATAGCGCACCGATTCCAAAAATCCCGATACGCCAAAGAGCAGCGCTTCCCGCTCCAGCGCGCCCAGCTTCAGCACCTTTTTCACCGGCAGCCGTTGTGCCAGGACGGTGAAGGGCCGCTGGTTGTTCCGATACCCCATCGCGGCGGAGAGGCTCTGGTACACGGCCTGCTCACGACCGTGCCGCCGCCCCAGCGCCTGAAGCTTGGCGGACTTGCGTTGCAGCCGGTATTGCGCCGCCGCTTCCAGGAGGGAATGCACCCTCGCAGGCTCCATGTCGCTCAGGGGGGTGGCGCATCGCCCCAGCCGTGCTTCCGCCATGGCGCGTGGCCGTGCCCCATCGCGCAGCATGTCCTGGCTCAGGCACACCTGCATCACTTCGCGATGCCCCGCTGTGCGCGTGAAAGCGCGTGCCTCGGGGGTCTGCATGTAGAGATGCAGCGCGACATTCTCATAGGCGGGATTGGTCGCGTGGCCGTGCCTTTCCCAGTCGCGCACATCCGGGTCGAGCTCGATGTCGCCCTTCAGCACGCCATGCTCTGTCTGCAGCGCGCAGCTGGTGAAGTCCGGTCCTGCCGCGTGATTCCACACGCCGAAGTCACGGATGGCCAGCCGTTTCCCGCAAGTCGTGGTGAACTCACTGCCAAATTCCCCGGCAAACCACAGGCTCTGCAACTCCAGTTCCGTGAGGGAGCTCTCGGAGGCTGGCGACCGCTCCGCCACGCCTTCGTACATGGTGTCGCGGAAGAGCGCATACTGCTGGCCAGGCGTACTCATGGGTGGTGGTATAATGAACACCATATAAAAACGGGTTTCGCCATCC
The DNA here is from genome assembly GCA_023429545.1 of Verrucomicrobiota bacterium. GTDB lineage: Bacteria > Verrucomicrobiota > Verrucomicrobiia > Verrucomicrobiales > Verrucomicrobiaceae > Roseimicrobium. Next base: position 3,764 of record JAEYUU010000360.1, on the reverse strand, counting down.
GGCTACCACAAAATGGGCGGTTTTTTGCCCAGGGAGCGGCGGCTTTAGCCGCTGATAAACTCCGCCTGAGGCGCGAGAAGCGGGCAACTGAACTCGCCCCTCCTTGGAGGTGCCGCACTCGCGGGGGGAGCGGCACCCAATGATGCCGTCCTGAGCGGTCGCTCATTTTTGCCGGGAGCATGGCACGGCAGGTGCATGCATCCCACCCGTGCCCCTCCTCCTTTCCTCGAACTCCATCCTCCGTTGGTTCGCCTCCCTCTCTGCTGCCCTGCTCGTGGGCACCAGCGCGGCATTCGCCAAAGCAGGCGACTCCGGCATCCCCATCGAGATCCGCGATGGCCTCATCTGGGTCAAAGTACAGGCCGCCGGACGGGACCGCCCTCTCAATTTCGTCCTCGACTCCGGCGCCGGATGCAGTGTCCTCAGCGCGAACGTGGCGGAGAAGCTCGGGGTGAAATATGGTCGTGCGGAAAAAGTTCGCCGCGTGGAATCCATGACCACGGCACGGCGGGTGCGCGATTTCCAGGCCAGCGTCGGAGGCATCCGGGTTAGCGAGACTCCACTCGCGCTGGATCTCTCAGACGTTAGCGACCTCTGCACCCGCCCAGTGGATGGCCTGCTGGGTCACGATTTCTTTCGCGGTCGCATTGTGCAGATCGATTTCCAGGCGAATCGGCTTCGCATTCTGGAGCAGGCAGACACGTCCAACAGCACCACCGTGCTCGCCATGAAAGTGGGCCAGGGAGCCATGCTCGTGCCCGTCTCCGTGAATGGGTCGGCACCCAAGTGGACCCGCCTTGACACCGGTTGCGACGACGGCCTGCACTGGGTCGCCGGCAGGGATGAGAGCTACATCACCACCTCGCTTCAGCTTGGCGATGAGCATGTTCGTGGGGTGAAAACCGCCCTCCATGCTGAGGAAATCTTCCCCAGGGAGGGCGGGCTCCTCGGCATCGGTGTCCTTCGCAACTACCGCATCACCATCGATGCCGTGAACCGCCAGCTCCTTCTTGAGAAGCGTTCGTCCTGAACGCAGAGCTACATGTTCTGCCATCGTGTCACCCGTCCGTCCCGGCCTGACTGGTGGAGACGGACAGGCGTAGCAGGAGGAGAAAGGCCGCCTACTTGCGGGGCTGTGTTTTCTTGCTTTTGAACAACGCGATGTTCGTGGTGCCCTCGGCATTGCTGGCCACGGGGCGTGGGTTCGCCTTGGAGTTGTTCTCCGAGACCAGGGTGGAGACTTCCACGCGGCGCGCCGCCACGTGCCGGGCGTCGGCGATGTCCTTGCGCATGTTCAGGGTGTGCATGTCCGGCCCTGCAAATGCGAGGGGCGCGGCCACGATGGTGAGGAGGAGCGTGAGTTTCGTTTTCATTGGTTTCAGTTGGTAGATTGACAAACTGCCGTTGGGGACGCCAGCAAGACAGGATATGAGACAGCCCTGCTCTCTGGATGCGCTTAAAAAATGTGGCAGCCTGCGATTTGTGAATCTGAATTCACGGCGACAAACGAACGCGGGCGGGTAGCGGACCCCTCTGCGGCAGCCTTCGGGCGCGCATCTTCCGCCATTCATCTTGCTTGCGCCGCCACCCCCTGCTAAAACTTCCCCGTCATGCCAAAAATTCACGTCACCACGCCCGAGGGAGCCACACACGAGTTCGAGCTCACCGCCAGCCGCGCCCGTTTTGGCCGCGCTGAGGACAACGACATCGTCATTCCAGACGGGTCCGTGTCCAGCTACCACGGAGAATTGTCGCTGACGGACGATGGCATTCAGATCACGGATCGCGGGTCCACGAATGGCACGCATGTGAACGGCCAGCGCGTGGAGCAGGCGGACATTCCCTGGGGTGGCCAGTTCAAGCTCGGCAGTTGCGATGTGGTGCTCATCGGTGAGGGTGGCGAGGAAGCAGCGGCTGCGGAAAGCTATGAGCCTGAGGCAGCCTACGAGGAGCCGGTCGCAGCGGTCGGCAGGGCTTCCAGCTATGGTGGCGCGCCCATGGGTGGCAGCGCTGTCATCACGGGTCTTGGCTCCTCCCCCTGCCCCTCCCAGCTCCGCCGTGGCTTCGGCCCGAAGGTGAAGGAGAAGGACTCTGGTGGCGGCATCCTCTACGTCCTCGCTGTCGTGGGCATTCTGGCCTGCGCCGCCGCAGCCTTCATGATTTTCCAGATGAGCGCCTAGCCTCCTTTTACCGCGGGCTCGGACGCCTACCTCAGCGCAGCCGGCAAATCCGCCGGGCGCTGGGCACGGAAGCTTCTGCGCCTGCCCGCTTTCCTACTCTTCAGTGTCCTTTTTCGTTTTATCATGAGCAATACCATCATCGTCGGCCTCCAGTGGGGGGACGAAGGCAAAGGCAAAATCGTCGATTATCTCACGGAACTCAGCGACGTGGTGGCACGCGCACAGGGCGGCAGCAACGCGGGACACACCGTCATCAGTGGAGGCACGAAGTATGTGCTGCATCTGATTCCCAGCGGCATCCTCTGGCCGGACAAGAAGTGTGTCATCGGCAACGGCGTGGTCATCGATCCCCTCGGCCTGCTTCAGGAAATCGCCAAGCTCCGCAGTCAGGGCGTTTCCATCACGCCGGAGAATCTCTTCATCAGCGAGCACGCCCACCTCACGCTGGCGTATCACCGTGCCCTGGACAAGGCCCGTGAAACGCAGCGTGGCGAGAACGCCATCGGCACCACCGGCCGCGGCATCGGCCCCACGTATGCGGACAAGATCGAGCGCCAGGGACTGCGTGTCACGGATCTGCGCGATCCAGACAAGCTCGCCCATGAAATCAAGTGGCGTGCCGAGCTGCACAATCACGAATTGCAGGCCGCGGGTTATCCCAAGGTGGATGTGGACGCCGTGGTGGCGGAGACCATTGATGCGGCAGCCCAGCTCCGCCCGCACATTGTGAACACGGTCGTGTACCTCAATGAGGCCCTCGCCGCTGGCAAGCGTGTGCTCTTCGAAGGCGCGCAGGGCAGCTACCTGGACATCGACCACGGCACCTATCCCTTCGTCACGTCTTCGAACACGACGGCGGGCGGCGCCTGCACCGGCAGCGGCGTGTCACCGCGCCGCATTGACCAGGTCGTGGGCGTGGCCAAGGCCTATACCACCCGCGTGGGAGGTGGACCTTTCGTCACCGAGGACGAGGGCATCTCAGACATGCTGCACGACATGGGGCGCGAGTTTGGCGCCACCACGGGCCGTGCTCGCCGCTGCGGCTGGCTGGACGCCGTGCTGCTGCATTACTCCGTCATGGTGAATGGTTGCGACTCCCTCGCCATCACGAATCTCGACGGACTGGATGGCCTGGAAAAAATCAAGATTTGCACCGCTTACGAGTTGGACGGGAAAACCATCCATCATCCCCCGGCGACCATTCCGGAGATTGAGCGGTGTGTGCCGATCTATGAAGAGCACCCCGGCTGGATGCAGGACATCAGCGGCGTCACCAGTCATGCGGATCTGCCTCCCCTTGCCAAAGCGTACCTTTCGCGTTTGGCGGAGCTTGCAGGAGCGCCCGTCTCGCTGTTGGGTGTGGGACCCGCCCGCGAGCAGACGCTCGTGGTCAGCTAGATGACTGCCCGTTCCGAAAATCTCAAGATTCCCCGACACGTCGCCATCATCATGGATGGCAATGGCCGCTGGGCCGCCGAGCGCGGCCTTCCGCGCACGGAAGGTCATCGCCGCGGTGCCGATTCCGTGCAGGCCATTGTGGAGGCGTGCGGGGATTTCGGCATCGAGTTCCTGACGCTTTATGCG
>JAEYUU010000341.1 GCA_023429545.1 Verrucomicrobiota bacterium | reverse complement strand
CACTGTATTCAGCATCGAGAAGGTCGAGTTCGTGGCCATCCCAGGAGATGCAGGAACATTGAGGTCATATGTGCAGGTCCCCGACCTCTCGAAGATCCGCCTGGAGAAGAAGCCGGGACCCTATGGTGGCACTGCGACGCAGGTGGAGGCACCGTGAGGTCCCACCTCCTGCGCACCATCACTTCCGCATGACCCCGCCCAGCTCCCGCGCCTGCATCTTCCGGAATCCCTTGATGCGGATCGCGCCATCACTCATCACCTCCAGAATGCCATAGCTGTTGTTCTCCTCGCCGCTGCCTTCAATCAAGGCCGCGAGCGTCACGTAGTGGATGCCCTGGATCTGCTGGTACTCATTTTGATGCGAATGTCCCTGCAGGATCGCGGCCACTCTTTCTGAACTCTCCAGCACGGCACGCACCTCCGCGGCATTCCTCACACTGTGCTTGCCCGCTTCATCGAGCCGCTGATGCGCGAAGACGACGACCGGGTGCGGCGTTGCCTTCAGGTCCTCACGTAGCCACTCCAGCTCTGCCGCGGGCACATTCGCATCCGTCCACTCGGAGTTCGAGCGCCCGTACGGCGTGCCATCCGAGCGATAGCACGCGTCCAGAATCACGAAATGAATGCCGCCGTGGTCAAAGGAGTAGTGCGGCGTCTTTGCAGCAGCCGTATGCGCGGCGAATTCCGCCTTCGTCAGCGTGGCCACGCAATGATTTCCCAGCACGTAGTGCCGTGGCGCCGTGGCCTTGGCGAAGACCTTCTCAATCTCATCCAGCCAGGCAATCTCCTGCTCCACCGTCTTTGCCTGATCAATCAGATCCCCGAGTTCCACAATGAAGTCCGGCCTCTCCTCATTCAGCTTCCGTACTGCCTCCTCCAGCTTGCGTGGTGTCTCCCGGTAGAAGCGTGTCTTCGTTGGCTCCTTGTCCGCATAGTGCAAATCCGTGAGAATGCCGGCGCGGACCACGGGGCTCGGCGCCGTTCCGGACTCTTTTGCCAAAAGCCCACCGGTCAGGCCCGCGAGGCAGAGGGTTCCCTGTCGGATGAAGGCGCGGCGTCTCAGATACATGCATGAAGCAACGAGCTTTGGCATGCGATATTGCCGGGAGTTGCAGGCAGAGTGCTCAATGCACCTCCCCCTCCGCTTCACGAGCACGTCGCAACTCACGCTCTCTCACCCGCCATCGCGGCCAGAGGCACGAGGCTGCGGGTCCTTGTCGTGGCCAGCACCAGCTTTGCCACCTCACGCGGGACATCCCAGTGGGGATGGTGACCGGAGGAATCAAAGAAGTGCAGTCGGGCATCCGGGAAATACAGGTGCGCGAGCTCCGCCTGACTCGCAGGGGTCAGCCGATCCTGCCGGCCCCACGCCAGCACGACGGGATGCCTGATCACATGCGGCGGGGCTCCGTGCTGGATGTCATCCCGGCAAAGGTGCCGGAGCGCCGCGTGGAAGGAAGCGGACGACGCCATGCTTTCGGCCTCGTCCAGCGCCAGTCCGGGATGCAACCGCATCGGATGCGCGGACACATGACGGAACAGGAGCCCGCGCGTCAACGATCTGGAAGTCAGGAACGGCATGGCCCTGCGCAGCAGGCGCACCACGCCCATGGTCATGCCCATCATATGCTGATACACCACGCGCTGCCGGTCACGGCCAAATCCCGCGGGAGCCAGTGCCACCACGGCGCCTACCAACCCGCCACGGCGCGCCAGTTCCAGCGCCACGTTCGCGCCGATGGAACTGCCCACGACATCCACCCCCTCGAGATCCTGCGCCTCAATGAAGGCGGCCGTCGCATTCGCCAGCGATGTCACCGTGACTTCACCGTTCAGCGCGGGAGTTTTCCCGAACCCTGGCAGATCGATGGCAATGACTTCCCGTTCCGTGGACAACATCCTGAGAAGCGGAGCCCATGACCTCCAGCTCCCACCCATTCCGTGGATGAGCAGGAGGGGTTTGCCTCTGCCTCTTCGTATATGATGAATGCGCATGAGAAGGGAACAGGAGTCGTCGGATCGATGATGCGGGCTGCCATTCTAATATTCGCTTCCCGACACAATCCGGAGTCAAAAAAACGCTGACTTGAATGGGGCGACACGCACCCGGAACGACTTCATCTCATCACGTGCCGCCGTGCAGAATGCAGACACGCGGTGTGAATGTCGTTCATGATGAAGCGATGTGCTACGGTAACGAAGGGTGCTATTCATCATAGCACACGGGGGTCTGGCTCGGCTCAATGGGTGAGCATGTATGTCCACACCTGCTTCCAGCGGTCGGCATGCTTGGTGAGAATCGCCGATCCGTGGGCAATCTTTGCACCTTCGCTGTCCACCCCCGTGACGGTTACCACTGGGTAGCTCGTATAAAGGATTCTCGCCTGATGATAAGGGAAGGGTTCCGAATCCACTTCCGCAGGAGGGCCAAACGCATCCAGACCCAATGCTTTTAGATTGTTGAGCAACTGCTCCGGCGTGCAGCCCTTGGGATCCTGATGATGATTGAAGGCAAAGAACTGTCCCTTGGGCGTGGCTGACTCCTGCCCATACCAGGCCGCCGGTGCGTTATGCCTTTTGCTGTAATCCTTGGGTGCGCCAAAACAAATCACGCGTGCAACCCGGTGTTTGATCCCGATCAGGGCGGCATGTCCCCCGCCTTGGGATTGACCAGCCACGGCGATCGATTCCCATTTGATTGAGCCGTCTTCATTGAGGAACTGCGCCCAATCTTCTCTGGGCCGTTTTTGTTGCAGGTGTTGCAGCACTTTGATCAGCCGGTTCTCAATGCATTCCGCCCGCTCGATGGAAA
>JAEYUU010000240.1 GCA_023429545.1 Verrucomicrobiota bacterium | reverse complement strand
ACCGATTTGTTGTGCGAATGCTTCCTTGGCGCTGGAGACTGGGCGTTTGAGAGGAGGGGGGGCGGGCGGCAGGCCGCAGCCCGCCGGGAATGAACGATTGAAACCGACTTACTTGGCAAGGAAGAGGGCCATGACGCCCAGACCTTCCGCGAGGGCCATCGCGATGATGCCGATCACGAGGATGTTACCGAAAGCACCAGGATTGCGACCGACGGCTTCAACAGCCTTGGAGCCAGCGAGACCCACGCCGAGGGCAGCACCCATGGCGCCGAGACCGGAGGCGATGTTGCCGGTGATGCCGGCGGCGACGGGAGCGTGGGCGGGAGCTTCCGCGGCCATGGTGATGAGTTCGTTGATCATGATGTTAGTTCTGGATGTTTGTCTTTGTTGTTTCGGCCGCATCCACACGTTGCGCATGGTCCTGCAGGCAAAGTTTTAAATTCTCAATGATGGGCGGCTTTCCCCTCCTCGTGACCGTGGTCATCGTGCGTGGTGGAAAGCTGGATGTACACCGCGCAGAGCAGGGTGAAGACCATGGCCTGAAGAAGGCCGACCAGCAGTTCCATGAAGTAGAAGGGAATCGGCAGGAGCACGCTGCCAAGGAAGCTCAGCCACGGAGCGGAACCGTCGAGCATGCTGCTCATGGCGTGAATCACGCTCTCACCCGCAAAGACGTTTCCGTAGAGACGGACAGACAGGGTCAGCGGGCGGATGGCAATGGAGACCAGTTCAATGGCCCCCACAAAAAGGAAGACCAGCGCCACCACAAAACCCATGAAGCCCTTCAGTCCACCCTTCGGCCCGAAGGTGTGAACAATGAAACCCCACACCCCGACTTCACGAAGCGTGATGTACAGCCACACCAGGAAGGCAGTGATGGCGAGGCCGAGCGTCAGATTCAAGTCAGCCGTGGGCGGACGCACGAGCGGGCGCACCATGTCATGCTCACCAGTGCCAATCGTCAAAAACCCAGTAGCGTGACCCCAGCCGATGGTACCGACACCTGGAAGCAGACCAACCCAGTTCGAAACCAGAATGAAGATGAACAGAGTCGCAAGCAGCGGGAACGCCTTGGGGGTAAGCTTGGGTCCAATGATGGACTCGAGGCGGCCGTAAAGGAACTCGACCAGGAACTCAAAAAGGTTCTGCGTCTTGTGCGGCACCAGGCGCATGTTGGTGGTCGCTTTTTTGGCAAACCACAACAAGAACAGAAGCACGATGGCCGCCACAAAGATGGAGCTGGTAAGAAAGCTCAGGAATCCAACCTCTGGAAAAAGCGGCAGCGCACCCGGGCTCACCTCGGCCAGCATCGGAGGCAGCGAAAAAAGTGGAATCTCAGCGGAAGACATAAGCGTGCGATCTAATGCCCGGAGAGAAGGGCGGGCACATGACTTAGCCGGGTCGCCAAATAGGTGCAAGGGTAATTTGTGAAATTTTTCACAAAGTCCGTCTTTCCCGCCTGAGACGGGCGTTCCACGCTGATCGCAGCCTGAAAAAGCCCCTCTGATTTCGCGTCACGTTAGGGTCACGCAAGAATGCGCCCTGAGGTTATGCGAAAATACTTATCCGACCAACCGCAACATGTGAATAACTTGTATCGGTTGGATGACTTCGCCGGGGTCCTTCAGTGCGATTCAAAGCGTGCCACGCATGAAACGTGGGCTTGAATCGTATCTTCTTATCATGATACGTTGATACGTACTTGAAACCATCCCCGCCCGGTTCTAACATCCCCTCCCATGCCCGCCCAACCCGATGCCACTGAAGAACTCCGTAAAGAGCTCAGCCGCCGCATCATGGTCATCGATGGAGCCATGGGCACCACCATCCGCGGCTACGGCCTGACCGAGGCGGACACGCGCGGTGAGCGCTTCAAAGACGCCCCCAAGGACCTCAAGAACAACGGGGACATCCTTTCCCTGACCCGCCCCGACATCATTGGTGACATTCACAAGCGCTTTCTGGTGGCGGGCGCGGACATCATCGAGACGAATACCTTTTCCGGCTCCAGCATCGCCCAGAGCGAGTTTTTCAAGGAGGACCCGCGTGAGACGGGCAAGGGCCGCAAGGATGCCGCATTTTATCAGGAAGTCCTTGAGGATAAGTTTCTTGAGGAGCTTGCGTGGGACATCAATTTCCAGTCTGCACGCCTCTGCCGCGAGTGGGCGGACAAGATTGGATCTGATACCGGTCGCAAACGGTACGTCGCAGGCGCCATCGGGCCGCTTACGGTTTCTCTCTCCGTCTCGCCGGATGCTGATGACGCCGGATTCCGCGTCGTGACCTTCGATCAGGTGGTGGAGGATTACCGCCGCCAGGTGCGCGCGCTCATCGCGGGCGGATGCGACACCCTGCTGGTGGAAACCATCTTTGATGCTCTGAACGCCAAGGCGGCGCTCGTGGCGATTGAGGAGGTTTTTGAAGCAGACAAGGTGCGGCTACCCATCCAGGTTTCCGCAGCCGTGGGCTTGGGTGGAGAGACCATGATCTCCGCGCAAAAGGCTGAGGCTCTGTGGAATGCCGTGCGCCAGCACAAGCTCCTGTCCATCGGCCTGAACTGCTCCTTGGGACCGGACAAGATGCGCCCCTTCCTGGAGGAACTCTCCACCCGCGCGGATACCTTCATATCCTGCTATCCGAACGCGGGCATGCCCAACCCGCTCACGCCCACCGGGTTCGACCTCGAACCGAAACACATGGGCGAGTACCTCACCGACTTTGCCGAAGGGCGCTTGGTGAACATTGCGGGCGGTTGCTGCGGCAACACACCGGACCACATCGCGGCCATCGCCAAAGCGGTGGAGCGTTTCGAACCCCGCTCCATCCCGACCATCGAGCCTCTGCTCCGCCTGAGCGGAAGCGATGCCTTCACCCTCGCCAAAGAGGCGAACTATCTCATGATCGGGGAGCGCACGAACGTGGCCGGTTCGCCCAAGTTCGCCAAGCTGATCAAGGAAAACAAGCTGGAGGAGGCCGTGGCCATCGCCCGCCAGCAGGTGGAAAACGGCGCCAACGTCATCGTCGTCTGCATGGATGAGGGCCTCATCGATGGCGTCACGATGATGACCCGGTTCCTGCTCCTCCTGGCGGCTGAACCGGAGATCGCCAAGGTGCCCATCATGGTGGACTCCTCGAAGTGGGAGGTCATCGAGGCCGGCCTGAAGTGCCTGCAGGGCAAGGGCATCGTGAATTCCATCTCGCTCAAGGAGGGCGAGGAGCTTTTCAAGGAGCGCGCCCGCGTCATCAATCACTACGGCGCCGCCGCAGTGGTGATGGCGTTCGATGAGAACGGCCAGGCCGCGACCTATGAGGACAAAATCCGCATCTGCGAGCGCGCCTACCGCATCCTCGTGGATGAAGTGGGCTTCAATCCGCAGGACATCATCTTTGACCCGAACATCCTCACCGTGGCCACGGGGATGGAGGAGCACAACAACTACGCGCTCGACTTCATCAACGCCACGCGCTGGATCAAGCAGAACCTCCCTGGCGCAAAGGTCAGCGGGGGCGTGAGCAACATCAGCTTCAGCTTCCGCGGCAACAACAAGGTGCGCGAAGCGATGCACAGCGCCTTCCTTTTCCACGCCATCAAGGCGGGCATGGACATGGGCATCGTGAATGCCGGCATGCTCGAGGTGTATGAAGACATCCCCGAGGAAATGCTGGTGAAGGTCGAGGACGTGCTCCTCAATCGCCGCCCGGACGCCACGGAGATTTTGGTGGACTACGCCGAGCAGTTCAAGGGGCAGAAGGGCGACAAGAAGCAGGAAGTGGATCTCGCCTGGCGCAATGAGCCGGTGGAGAAGCGCCTGGAGCATGCCCTGCTGCGCGGCATCACCGATTTCATCGACCAGGACACGGAGGAAGCCCGCGCCAAGCTGGGTGTCCCTCTCAAGGTCATCGAAGGTCCGCTCATGGACGGCATGGGCGTGGTGGGTGATCTGTTCGGCGCCGGCAAGATGTTCCTTCCGCAGGTGGTGAAGAGCGCGCGCGTCATGAAGAAGGCCGTGGCCTATCTGCAGCCCTTCATGGAGGCGGAAAAGGAGGCCCAGGCCGAAGCGCGCGCCGCTGCACATCGAAAAGCGCTGGAGACCAATGCCGATGCTGTTGCCGAAACGGCTGCGGAGGAATCCGCTCCCACCATCGTGCTCGCCACGGTGAAAGGTGACGTACATGACATCGGCAAAAACATTGTCGGCGTGGTCATGGCCTGCAATGGCTTCCGCGTGATCGACCTCGGCGTGATGGTGGCGTGCGAGAATATCCTCGTGCGCGCCGTCGAAGAAAAGGCGGACGTCATCGGCCTGAGTGGACTGATCACGCCATCGCTGGATGAGATGGTCCATGTCGCCAGCGAAATGAAACGCAAGGGGTTCAAAC
>JAEYUU010000152.1 GCA_023429545.1 Verrucomicrobiota bacterium | reverse complement strand
CATCGAGACCGGCATCATGGAGATCCATGTGGAGGCGGCCGATGGACGCCTGCCCACCGTGCCTAGCTGGAATGCGAACAAGATGCCGCTCACCAGCGGATTGGCCAGCCAGGTCACCAGGCTGCGCACCCAGCTCTCGGATCTCTTCAAGAAGGACGAGTCCGCCGGGGCCATCAATGACTGGCTCGTGGAGAACTTCAGCATCTCCAGCGTGAATGCGGACGCCATCGTGAAGCACTGCCGCAATCAGTTCCGTTTCTCACGCATCCCCACGGAGAAGCTCTTCCTCATCGAGGTGTATCACGAGCCCCAGGAGGATGCCGAGCTGGACAAGGAAGGCCGGCGCATGACGACCGCAGCAAAGCGAGCGCGCATGGAGAGCGGCGAGGGCGAGGCGAACATCCAGGTCTTCTTCCACTCGCTCATCGGCCGCTCCGCCAATGACGCCCTCTCCCGCATCATCAGCCACCGGCTCAATGAAGCCGTGGGCGGCAACGCGCTGGTGACCATCGATGACTACGGCTTCCTGCTGACGCTTCGGCCGTTCCAGAAGCTGGGCTTGGAGGAGTGGAAGGAACTCTTCCACCCCAGGGACGCCGCCAGGGACTTGCGCGCCGCGCTGAAGGAAAGCGCGCTGGTGAAGTGGCAGTTCCGCGGCGTGGCTCAGACCGGGCTCATGGTCCCGCGCAATCTCCCCGGCGCGGAGCGCAAGCTGAAGCAACTCCGCTGGGGCTCGGAGATTCTCTTCAAGGTGCTCTGCGCGCATGAGCCGGATCACCCGCTGCTGGAGCAGGCCTATCGCGAGGCCGAGCATGTCTTTCTTGATCTGGATCGCGCGGAAGATTTTCTCAACCGTGTGCACAAGATGAAGTGGGACCTCATCGAGGTGCCCGTGGTCACGCCCTTCTCCTTCGGCATCTACGCCAGCAAGATCAAAGAGGGCATGATGCTGGAGGATCCCGAGGAGGCGATTGAGCGGTTATGGAAGGAGTTTGAACGCGCGGATCTGCTGGCGGGGAAGGGGTGAGCATCGAGGACAATTCTCTCAGCATTGTGCCAAGCACACATGAGGGCCAACTCCATCCCGAAGGGATGACAGCATGGAGCCGGTGGTTGAGCGAAGCGATACCACCGGAAAGACGGCCTCAAACGCCGCACCCCGAAAGGCGTGCCAGCGGGCGGTTCAATCCAGGTAGCGCTCGTCAAGATCCACACCGGACTTCTTGAGAAACTCAATCAGTTCCTCCCGGAATGTTTTATGGCGAGTCAGGAGGAGCACCACCCTTCGGGATGGGAATTTCTCTGCGTGTGCGGCAGAGCAGGCAGCCTGTTACCGACCGGGAAGCAATTGCATGCATGAGGTTTTGCGCGTCTTGATGAAGCGAACCTCAATCCAACGTAGTGACGCAGCGCTGTCAGGCACACAGGTGCGGACTGGGCCGGTCCAGGGCCGCCTCCACCTCACACCTTCTTCTCCTTCCACTTCCCGCGCTTGAAGAGCAACGCGCTCCACAGGGTGAGGATGCCGAAGGACAACGGCACGGCGATGTACACGCCCAGGGCGCCCAGCTTCAGCGGCACGGCGAGCACATACGCCAGGGGAACCTGACCGAGCCAGAAGCAGAAGAAGTTCAGGCGTGTGGGTGTCCAGGTGTCGCCGGAGCCGTTGAAGGCGCCTTCGAAACACATGCCGGCGGCATAGAAGGGGAACGCGAGGGAGACGATCCACAAGGAGCGTGTGGCCTCCTCGAGCACGTCCGCCTCACTCGTGAACACCGACGCCAATTGTCGCGCGAAGACCACATACAACACGCCAATCAAACCGAGGAAAATGGTGTTCCACTTCACCGCGATCCACACTGCATTCTCCGCGCGATCCGGACGCAAGGCCCCGAGATTCTGACCCACCAGGGTGGAGCCCGCGTTGGCAATGCCCCATGCGGGCAGCAGCATGAACATGATCAAACGCAACGCAATAGTGTAGCCTGCGAGTGCGGCTTCGTGGAACATGGCGAGGATCTTGTAAAGCCCGACCCAGCTTGTGGTGCTGATGAGCAACTGCGCGATGCCGTTCCTCGACGTGGTGACAATGGTGTGCAGCACCTCGCGCTCGGGACGCAGATGACGGGCGCGCACATGGATGCGGCTGTGATGCCCCACGAGATGCCAGAGCTGGTAGAGCACGCCAATGCCGCGGCCGATGTTCGTAGCCACGGCGGTGCCCGTGACACCCATCTCAGGGAAGGGTCCCCAGCCAAACACAAAGCAGGGACCCAGCACCATGTTGATCACATTCGCCAGGATCAGGGTGCGCATGGCGATGACCGCATCTCCCGCGCCGCGGAAGATGGCGTTGATGAGGAAGATCATGAACACGGTGATGTTCCCGCCCAGCATGATGCGGGTGAATGGCGTGCCCAGTTCCACCACGGCCTCGCTCTGGCCCATGAGCCGCAGGATGTCCTCCGCGAAGTACCCCAGCACCACCCCCATGCCGGAGGAGATCAGCATGCCCAGCACCACGATCTGCCCCGCGGCCTGCGAAGCACGCTCTGGATCCTTTTCACCAATGCGACGCGACACAATGGCTGATGCGGCGAAGGATATGCCAATCGCCACGGCATAGACCAGGCTCATCACGGACTCCGTGACGCCCACGACCGCCACCGCATTCTTCCCCAGATGCGAGACCCAGAAAATGTCCGTGACCGCGAACAACGACTCCATGAGCATCTCCAGCACCATGGGCACGGAGAGGAGGAAGACGGCCCGGTTCAGCGTTTCAGCGGTGTAGTCATGCTCCTCGCCGCGGAACGATTGGAGAATGCTCCGCCACAGGGAGGGTTTTTGCATCCGGCTGAGTGTAGCCATGAATGTTCATCGGGAAAGGAGATGGTTCGCTCAAAAGGTGCAGGTGTGCAGGTCCGGACGCCCATCACAGTTCGGGCGGAACGGATCCACGAATAGGCGTACCATTCATGTTGCCGCTGGTGGCTTGAGAATCACTTGAGCCTGCCGCCGCTTCATGTAGTGCTGTGGCACATGTCTTCCCAGAACCTCCCGCTCCGCTGCTGGACTGAACTCAATGCAGACGCACTGCGGCACAATGCCGCGGTGGCGCGCGAGATGGGAGGGCCGGACATCATGGCCGTGGTGAAGGCCAATGCCTACGGCCATGGTGCGGGGTGGACGGCATGGACGTTGCAGGACAGCGTGGCGATGTTCGGCATCGCCAATCTGCGTGAGGCACAGGAGCTGCGCGCGGCAGGCATTCAGAAACCCCTGTTCCTGCTGAGCCCATGTCTCCAGGAAGAATGGGAATCCGCCGTGCAGATGGGTTGCCACATCAGCGTCAGTTCGCTGCAGGAGGCCATCGCCCTGGATCGGCTGGCCCAGCGTCTGGAGACCAAAGCGCTCCTGCACGCGGTGCTGGATACTGGCATGGGCCGCATTGGATTCCTGGAAGATGCCTGGGATGAGTCCACCATGGCGGCGCTGGGCTTGCTGAAGCATGTGATCTGGGAAGGCATCACCACGCACCTGCCTTCCGCGGATGAAGATGCGGCATTCACGCGGGCGCAGGTGGCGCGCTTCCGCCAGGCCGTGGAACGGGCCCGCGGGATGGGTCTGCGCCCGAAATGGATTCACGCCTCCAACAGCGCCGGACTGCTCGGCTATGAGGAGCAGCGCGGGTTCTGCAATCTCACACGCCCGGGCCTGATGCTTTATGGTGTATCACCCTTGCCGGAGGAGCAGTCCCGGCTGAAGCCGGTGCTCACCTGGAAGACACGCGTGACCCTGGTGCGCGACCTTCCCGCAGGCCACGGCGTGAGTTACGGCAGCACGTACATCACCGAGCGGCCCACGCGCGTGGCCACCCTCGCGTGCGGTTATGCGGACGGCTATCCCAGGCAGGCATCCGGCCAGGGCGCGCACGTCATCATCGGTGGCGCCCTCTGTCCGGTTCTCGGCCGCGTGACCATGGACCAGATGATGGTGGATGTGACGGCAGGGGCCGGCGCCCAACCGGGGGATGAGGCCATCCTGATTGGAGCGCAGCGTGCGAACAAAGTTACCGCGACTGAAGTTGCGGCATGGTCGAATACCATCGAGTGGCATGTGTTCACGAGCATCGGGCCGCGGGTGCCGCGCCTGGTGTAGCGTGCGGACCACCCTGTCACTACCCCACCCCGGCCAGCTTGCGCGCATACGCGAGCGTGTCTATCTCCTCCGCTGTCTTGTCGTTCCGGATTGCCTTGATGCGCGGGAATCGCAGGGCCAGCCCGCTGTCATGACGCTGGCTCGGCTGGATGGAGTCGAACGCGATTTCCAGCACCACATTCGGAATCACGGTGCGCACACTGCCGCGCTGGCTGAGCGTGTGTTCCTTGAAGTGCTCGGTGAGGGTTTCGATCTCCACATCGGTGAGACCGGAGTAGGCCTTGCCAATCACCTTCAGCGCGCCGCTTGATTCCTCGCGCACGGCGAAGGTGTAGTCGCTGAGCACGTGGCTGCGCTTGCCGTGCCCCTGCTCGGCCTTCACCACCACCACATCCAGCGTAGAGAAGGCCTTCTTCAGCTTCAGCCATGTCCTGCCCCGTCGGCCGGGTGTGTAGAGGCTGTGGCGATCCTTGGCGATGAGACCCTCATTGCCATGGCGACGCGCGGCGTGGAAGGCATTTTCAATCTCCACGGCGGAACCGGCCTCTCCCACCGCGATGCGGCGCAGCAGCGCGGGCATCTCCAGCGCCTCCAGGTGCTGCCGCCGCGTGGCGAGGGTCTCATGCAGAAGGCCCACGCCATTCTCCCACAGGATATCAAAAGCGATGTATCGCACCGTGATATCCGATGATACAAACAAATCACCCTGATCGCGCCTTCCCAATCGCTTCTGCAGATCATGGAAGGTGAGCTTCTTGTTCTCCGAGAAGGCGATGATCTCGCCATCCAGGATCACGTCCTTCTTCAGGTCGCGGGCCGCATGCGCGATCTCAGGGAACTGCTCCGTCACGTCCTTCAGATCGCGCGTGAAAATCTTCACCTGCGCGCCTGAGCGATGCAACTGGGCACGGATGCCATCGAACTTATCCTCCAACCACACGGTGGCGGGGGATGTGGGCTTGCCGCCCCCATCGTCCTGGGTGTTCGCCTCCGCGAAGCCCCCGCTGCTCATGCGTTCCCAGATGTCCTCCGCCGTCTCCTCCGGACTGGCGAGCATGACCTTGATGGGGATGAAGAGCGTGGGCTGCGCCTCGGCGAGCGCATCCCGGGAAGCCAGCACGGCCGCCCGCCCGATGTCACCGCAGAGCATCGCTGCCTCGCGCAGGGCATCCGCCTCCACGCCGAACGCCCTGGCCACGGCCTCCTCCACCAGCCCCTCGCGAGAGCCCACGCGCAGCTCACCGGTGAGCAGCCGCACCAGGAAGCTGCCCTCCATGGCTGGCATCCGAGCCAGCGCCTGTTGGAGCACCGTGGCTTTTTCAGTCGGGCCACGCGCAGTGCGCAGGCTGCGGAAGATGGCCGCGATATCAGGGATGGTGATCGTGCTTCCTTCTGGAATCTCCCTCGTCCGCCGCTGGAGCACGAGAAAGGCGGTGCGCCCCGTGTCTGCCTGCTGGCGGGAGATGGTCCGGTACTCATGCTCGCGGAGCTGGCTCGCCTGGAGCAACGCCCGCCGGATGACGGCCCAGCCCACCTGAAGCGGACTGGCTTGCGCTGCGGGATCATCCAGCGAACCCGAGAACCACCGCGCCGCCGTGGCGAGCTCTTCGCCGCGCAGGGCCCCAAGACAGGTGGCGAGATGCTCCTGCTTCTTCAGCCGCGAGGCGTCCGCCGCGACCCGCTCACAGGTGAGGCACCACGTGGCAAAGGCGTCGGGCGCAAGGACTTGCGGCGCGGTGTCCGCAGGGGTTTCCTGAGCCACCGCAGCCGGGACCTCCTTCCCGCCACCTGCATCACCAACAACAGACGAGGGCACAAAATCCGCGCTGAGGCTCAGTTCCATCTGATCATCCGCCACCAAGGACCAGGCGTTCCAGCCGCGCTGCCGCAAGTCGCGGGCGAATTCGCTGGTGTAGCCATGCACCGTGTACACCTGCCTGGGCCGCACCTCCTCCACGCAGCGGATGAGTTCCGGATAGTCCGCGTGGTCGCTCAGGGGGAAGACCTCGTCCACCTGGTAGCGATACTTCGCCCCCGGTGTGAGCGCCCAGCCACTGAGCATGGCCGTGCGGCACACCTTCAGCCGTCGGATGGCCTGGGACCGCGCGGCGCTGGGGGGCAGCACCAGCACATGGCCGTGGGCACGGGCAGCGTCGAATTTTTCATATTCCGGAAACGCATGGCCGGGGTGCAGGTCGCGATACGCCAAGGTCATCTTCAGGATGGACTCGTGTAGCATCACCGGGACGCCGGCCTGGTGCAGGGCGGAGATGATCTCCTGCGCCTTCCCCAGGGAGTAGCCCAGCAACACGGGAATGCCGCCGTCCTCCAGTGTCTCCCGGACGAAACGCAGCATCTGATCCAGCACCTTCGCCATCGGGGGAAAGTGGAACTGCGGCAGGCCGAAGGTGGTCTCCAGGATGAGCGTGTCCGCGGGCAGCAGCTCGGCTGGCTCCGCCGTGAGCCCCTGGCGCAGCTTGAGGTCGCCCGTGTAGAGCAGGCTGGCGCCATCCGCGAGCCGCGTGAGGTGCAGCATGGCGGAGCCGAAGATGTGCCCCGCCGGCAGCAACCGGATGGCATACCCGCCTTCCTCCACCACCTCGCCACGGGCCGGTGAAATGGCCTCCCGATTCCGGAAGGCTCCGTAGCGCTTCTCAATCAGGGTCCGCGTGACCGGCGAGCAGATCGTCTGGTCATGCCGGGCAAAGTGGTCGCTGTGCGCATGGGAGACGAAGGCCCTCTCCTTCCGGCAGGGCGGATCCAGCCACAGATCCGGCTCCGGCAGGTAGATGCCGCCGGCATAGTGCACCGTGATGAGGTGGGAGGTGGGCAAAGGGGAGTGAAGGGGTTTTGAAACTCAATACGCTTCCTTCTGGCATTCGCCACGGGAGAGCGCCGCGGTTTTCCCCTCTCGATTTCCCCATGGAGTCCGTTGACATACCCGCACCCTCTCCCTATTCTCCCGCGTTTATGAGTATCCGCCGTCTTGTCTTCTCTTCCCGCCTGCTCGTGACAGCGGGACTGGTGTCGCTCCTCGCAGCCTGCTCTACCACACCGAAGACCGACAGCAGTGCCAAGATCACCAAGGTGAATCCTTACTGGCTGAAGGACGTCAGTGAGCCCATCCGCGCGGCGGACCCCGCCATCATTCACGAGCGCAACGCCATCCTACACGGTGCCATCACCGCTGAAGAACGCCTCGCCCTCCAGGGGAACTACTTCACCATCTTCTGGGAAGTGGAAGACCGCTCCCCGGCCACCGTCCGCCTCGAGTACCGCCAAGCCAATACCGGCCTCACCGTGAAGAAGGTGGAGGAGGAAGTTTCCGCTCCTGACCGCCATCACGTGACCAAGTTCGCCTTCAATGGCGATGATTACGTGACCAACGGCCGGGTGACCGCCTGGAAAGCCAGCCTGGTGCGCGGCAAAGAGACCCTTGCCGAGTACAAATCCTTCCTTTGGGAGTAGCTCTCCCGCGTGGGCGCGTGCTTTGCCAGCACGCGCTTTTTTTGTGTCCTCAACTGTTTGCGTGACAGAGACGTAACAGTATTTAGATTATCGCTTATATTGATGTCAGTGAACACCCCCGTACCAGCTCATCACCTCCGATGTGGAGCCGCGGCCTCCCGAAAGTCCTGGTTGGCCCGACAGTC
>JAEYUU010000102.1 GCA_023429545.1 Verrucomicrobiota bacterium | reverse complement strand
GACACGCGGGTTGCGCATCTGCCGCTTCACGCTCCTTTGCTCTTGTGCCGGATCCGGAGGAAATCATCGCAGAAGACACGCCAAGCGCTCAGATTCATGACGCGCGGGAGGCGTTGCGGAAACACTTCGGCTTTCGCGCATTCCTCGACGGCCAGGAGTCGGTGATTGCGGCCATCCTGGGCGGCCAGGACGTGATGATCATCATGCCCACCGGGGGCGGGAAGTCCCTCTGCTACCAGCTCCCGGCCATGGTGATGAACGGCGTGACCGTGGTGGTCAGTCCGCTCATCGCACTGATGAAGGACCAGGTGGATGCGCTGCAGGCCCGCGGCATCCCGGCCACGCTCATCAACAGCACGCTCTCCTTCGACGAACAGAAGGAGCGCATCAACGCCCTGCGGCGCGGCGAGTACAAGCTGGTGTACGTGGCTCCGGAACGCTTCCGCAGCGGCATGTTCGTGGACACCCTGAAGCAGGTGGACATCGCCCTTTTCGCCGTGGATGAGGCGCACTGCCTCTCCCAATGGGGCCACGACTTCCGCCCAGACTACCTGCGCCTTGGCGAGGCTCTGGAAAAACTAGGCCGCCCACAGGTGCTGGCCCTCACCGCCACGGCCACGCCCGAGGTGCGCACGGACATTCAGAACACGCTGAAGCTGCGCGAGCCGCATGTGAGCGTGCGCGGATTCTCCCGGCCGAATCTCAGCCTCCACATCACGCACACGGAGAAGAACAAGGACAAGTACGACCGGCTGCGCGACATCGTGCAGCACTGGAAGAAGGGCATCGTGTACTGCTCCACGCGCAAGAAGGTGGAGGAGATCGCCGCGCTCTTCGACGAATGGAGCATCAAGGCCATCGCCTACCACGGGGGCATGGATGACAAGGGGCGTGAGAACGCCCAGAACCGCTTCCTGCAGAAGAAGGTGGAGATCGCCGTGGCCACGAATGCCTTCGGCATGGGCATCGACCGTGCGGATGTGCGCTTCGTGGTGCACTATGATGTACCCGGAAGTATTGAAGCCTATTACCAGGAGGCTGGTCGTGCCGGACGCGATGGCGAGCCTTCGCACTGCGAGCTGCTCTTCAACTATGCGGACACGCGCACGCAGGAGTTCTTCATCGAGGGGAACAACCCGACGTATGACACCATCCGCGACGTGTACCAGGCACTGCTCAATGACGCGGACAACGCGCATGAAGTGCATGCCACCATTGAAGACATCACGGACCGCGCCGGCGTGAAGAATTCCATGGCGGTGAGCAGCGCGCTCAGCATGCTGGGCCGTCAGGGATACATCGAGCGCTTCGACATTCCCGGCAAGCGCATGCGCGGCACGCGCCTGCTGCAGCCCAAGGTCCTGGCGCGCAGCCTGCAGATCGACAAGGCCGCACTCGCGGAAAAGGACCGGCGGGATCGCTCCAAGCTCAAATCCATGGTGGAGATGTGCTACGCGGACCGCTGCCGCCAGCAGGTGATCCTGGAGTACTTCGGCGAGAAGGAGGCCGGCACCTGTGGCAATTGCGATGTCTGCAAACGTGGTGGACTCAAGGCGACGGTGCGCCATGGCACCAGCGAGGAGATCGACATGCTGCGCAAGGCCCTGAGCGGCGTGGCGCGCATGAGCCAGCGCGAGTCTGATGGCACGTGGACGCCGCGCTTCGGCAAAGGGCGCATCGTGGCCATGCTCATCGGCAGCAAATCACGCGAAGTCGTGGACTCCGGTCTCGATGAACTCAGCACCTACGGCATCTTGAAATCTGTGGGCAGTGCGGGTGTGAACCAGCTCTTCAAGGAGATGGAGAAGCAGGGTCTGGTGGAGACCACCGCGGATGGCGAGTATCCGCTCCTCCGCCTCACGGACAAAGGCATCGAAGTGATGCGCAAGGGCGGCAGCATCCGCATGCAATGGCCGGACCTCACCAAGCGCGTGGAGATGACCAAGCGCGGTTCCTCATCTGGCGCTGGCGATGATAGAGAGGTGACCGCCACCGAACTGGGCTTTGATGAAAAGCTCTTCGAGAAACTGAAGAAGAAGCGTCTCGAAATCAGCCAGCGTGAGAGCATCCCGCCTTTCATGATCTTCCACAACAACACCCTGGAATTCTTCACCCGCCTCAAGCCAAGGACCCAGACCGCGGCCCTGAAGATTCGTGGGGTGGGGGAGCTCAAAGCCCTGCGCTGGCTGCCGGAGTTCCTTGAAGTGATCAAGGCGCATGAGGGGTGAGGACGGGAAGCATCTGACGCATGACGGCGGTCAGGGCTACTTTGGCGAGCTTGCCATTGTCCACGAGACGTTCAAGAGAGCGTTATTTCTTTCTCACTCCTTCTTCCCCATCTTCTCCAGCCGCTTCTTCCACCGCTCATGTTCCTTCCCTACGATAACCCCAGGCTTGGTGGTGAAGTAGTCGTACGCCACCTCGTTGTGCTCGGCCATGTCGTGGTACGTTTTGTAGATGATCCCATCCTGACCTCCTGCGAAGATCGGTTCGCCCGTTTCCACGTCATAGAAGCGCGCCCAGAGCACTTCGGTTGAGGCGGGGTCCTTCACATAGTCCGTCTGGCCGGCAGCATTCGTCGTCTTGCGCAAATCCGTGATGCGGTGGGCATCGAGCCAGGCGACCGCGTTTTCCACCGCAGTCCGGACGACCTCCGTAGTGGGTCCTTTTCGCATGAGGAACCTGAGCAGATTGGCGCTCTCCGCACCACTCAGTGACGCGGGCTCCTTCAGCCGGGCTGCCACCGGCTCCAGGGTGATGGGATGATACTGGGCACACCACACCGTTGGTTTGCCTTGTACCTTCACCTGACAATTCAAGAGGCACTGGATGCCGCGTTCATAGGCCACGCCTGCGCGTTCACGCAATGTCTCGTCACAAAAGCCAAACGGCTCCTCGCCTCTGCTCACCGCGAGGAGCAGCTCCAGTGCATGCAGCATGGCATCGTCATTGAGCGTGATGGCCTCATGATAGCCCGATTCGAGAGGATACACCTGCGGCCAGCCGCCGTTGGGAAACTGTGCGGCGAACAACCACTCCAGGCCGCGAAGCGCACCGGCCCGGCAATCTTCGCGCTGCGTGACGTGATGCACCCGTGCGAGAAATTGGATCTGCTCCGTGGTGCTGTAGTTGTCCAGCGTGCCGCAGTAGTGCCAGCCGGCTTCGCTTTGCGTAGTCCAGTGGGTGCCACGCGGGCGGGCGCCTTTGGTATAGTCCACCCCTTTGGACCAGCCACCGGAAGGAGTCTGATAGCTGATGATGGTGCCAGCCAGGGCTGCCGATTCAGCACTGGCGAAGGAGGCGGCCTCCACCTTCGTGGGGCATATGAACCTTCCTCCATCCGTGGGCGCAGGCTGGGAAACAGCCGGGCGCATCTCCCGGCACTCGTTTGCCAGAGTCTCGTGATCGCGATGCGCGTGCTCACGGGACAGCGCCACATAGGCCGTCCAGGCCTCACGTTCCGCCTCTGGCAGCGCGGTGATGCGCTCCGGCGTCACAAGGACAAACGGCGCCGGCTCCTGCGCGGGAACGACCTTCCCAACGCCCCAAGTTGCGGCAAGCAATGAACTGTAGATCAGGGCCTTTACGCGCATGGGGTGAGGCTGCCACGCGCGTGCCGGTGTGTCCACCTCGCCTTCCTCAAGGGCAGAAGCTGGGAGACATGCCAACTTTCCCAGTGTGTCGGCTACGATTCTGATCAAAAATATTCCCATTCTGCATCCACTCCGACTTCGCACGGCATCACGTTCGCTGATGCTGTTTGCAATAAAAAAGCCGCCATGCCCAGCGGACATGGCGGACTCAAAC
>JAEYUU010000095.1 GCA_023429545.1 Verrucomicrobiota bacterium | reverse complement strand
GAGGCGGCGCGCACGCCTCCCGTGCATATGCTGGGGCGCAAGTCGGCCACGTTCAGTGGAGGCAAAGGGTGGCGCACCTCGTGGATCGGCTGGAGCCTCATGGGACTGGCAGCGCTGCTCGCACAATTCGGCCCGCTGAGGCTGGAGGGCGGCACGCGACTGCCGCTCGCTGGTTATGCCTCCGCCATCTCATGGCTCCTTGGCGCGGGACTCGCGGCAGGATCCTTGTTGCGATATGTGTCGTGGTTCTCCACCGGCTCTGCCGTGCGCCGGCTCGCCATCAGCCACCTGCGCCGGCCTACGGTGCGGCATCGTTTCGCCGTCGCCGCGCTGGCCAGTGCCATCGCCATGACCTCCGGCATGGCCATCATGGTCTCCAGCTTCGAAGTCACCGTACGCGACTGGATCCAGCGCACCATGAAGTCTGATGTGTATGTGGCCAGCGCTGGCTCCCAAAGCGCCAGCAGCACCAGCCAGATCAGTGCGGCGACCGTGGACATCATTTCCAAGATGCCGGAGGTGCAGGAGATCGCGGCATTGCAGGCGCGCTCCATCCAGTTGCACGGAGCACCCACCACAGTCCTTGGCGTGAATGGCGCTTACACGCAACGACACGGCATTTATGCGTGGATTCACAAGCCGGCTAAGGACAACTGGTGGCTCTCCGATGACGGCAGCATTACCCCGGCCATCACGAACGAGAGCTTCGCGGATCGTTTTGCCGTGAGGGTGGGAGACACTGTCACGCTGCCCGGTGGCCACGAGGTGAAGCTCGTGGGCATCCACGCGGACTATGGAAACGAGCGTGGATCCGTCACCATTGCCTCATCGTTGTTCCGGGAATGGTTCGCCACGGACATGGCATGGCGTGTGGCGATGATGGTGAAGCCGGGCTCGGATGTGGAGGCCTTCTGCGAGCGGCTGCGCCAGACTCATCCAGGATTGAATGTCTTCTCCAACAAGCATCTGCGCTCGGAGGCGTTGCGCATCTTCCGCCAGACTTTTGCGGTCACGCATGCACTCGAAGTAATTGGCGTCGCCGTGGCGGTGGCGGGTCTGGGCCTGGCTCTCGCCTGCCTGCTATTGGAACGTCGCGCGGACCTCGCCACGCTTCGAGCCATTGGCATGACACCGGGGCAGGTCGCCAGCTCCGCCGCCTGGGAAGGCACAGGCGTGGCCTTCGCAGGCACTATCATGGGCTTGGGCGCGGGCTTCTGGCTGGGATGGTTGCTCATCTACCGCGTGAACAAACAATGCTTCGGCTGGACGCTGTCATTCAACCTGCCGTGGTGGCAGCTTACCGTGCTGAGCGTGGCCGTAATCGGCGCGGGTGCCCTCGTCGCCGGCATGGTGGGCCGGTGGGGATCCCGCATGCGCTGGGAGCAGGAAGAATGAAATGAACGTGAACCTCCATCGCATCTTCATCGGCGTCATCGCGGCCTGCGTCGCGCTGGGTCTGAACGCCCAGACAACCACCGAGGATGGCTTCGCCATACCCCAAGCCGGACGCCAGTTCACCTTTCCACGCGATCACGGCAGCCATCCCGAGTTCCGCACGGAGTGGTGGTACATCACGGGGCATCTCGATGCCAGGGACGGCAGACGCTTCGGATTTCAGGTCACCTTCTTCCGCCAGGCCCAGCGCCAGCCTGATGGAGAAGTACGCCATCTGCATCTCGCGCATGCCGCGCTGCTGGATGCGACCACCGGAAAATTTCTCCACCAGGAAAGGCTCAATCGTGAGGGATGGGATGCGTCTGCTTCCACGGAAACGCTGGACGTGCGCAACGGCAATTGGACGCTCAAGCTCAACCCGGACACACAGCGCCTGCGCCTCGATGCAACGGTGCATGCGGGTGCGCTGCTGAATCTTGAGCTCGATCCCGCGAAGCCGCTGGTGACATTCGGTGAGCATGGCGTATCCCGCAAAGGCTCGTCACCCAGCGCCGCGAGCCACTATCTTACTTTCCCAAGACTCAAGGCATCCGGGGCCGTGAAGGTTGGCGCGGAAATGTTGGAAGTCACCGGCGAGGCCTGGATGGACCATGAGTTCAGCAGCAGCCAGCTCGATGAAGGACAGGTGGGCTGGGACTGGGCCGCGCTTCAGCTTCATGATGGCACTGAGGTCATGGTCTACCGTATGCGCCGTGAAGACGGCAGCACGGATGCCGCATCGAAGTTGGTGACCATTGCGCATGATGGCGCCCAGAAGGCCCTCGGTCATGATGACTTCTCGTGGAAGGAAATTACGCGATGGAAGAGCCCTCGCTTGGGCGCAGAGTATCCCATCCAAGTGCAGATCACCTTCGGGCAAGTAACGTATCAGCTCAGGCCACTCGCGCAGGATCAAGAGCAGGGCGGCGACATTACCGGCCTGCCCTACTGGGAAGGCGCGTGTGATGTGCTGGATGCCAGCGGGAAGGTTGTGGGCCGTGCGTTTTTGGAGCTGGCAGGTTATGCGGGAGATTTGCGAAAGCATCTTGGCGGCAAACAGTGAAAGGGACTTCATGGCGAGCCCTCAGATTGCCTTGTTAAACCCAGCAACATTCCTATGGCGACTGAAGTCGCCGCTCTTGAAGGTGCCTCCATGCCCCTTGTAGAGCAAAAAGGCCGCACTCCATGAAGGAATGCGGCCTCGAAGATTTGGACGGCAGTCCAATGCTCTCGCGAAGAGCGCGAG
>JAEYUU010000070.1 GCA_023429545.1 Verrucomicrobiota bacterium | reverse complement strand
GCCCATGAACAGGCCGCATGGCAGGCGCTGCAGTCCGATTGGCAGGAGAAGATCACGCCGCTGCATCGTGCCGTGGTGGAAATGAACGAGACGGCGGACACCGAGTTTCCAGTGTGGTCGCAGGATGCGGCAGATGCCTGGCAGCCATCGCGCGACTTCACCTCATTCTCCCGCTTCGGAAGCCTGGACGTGGACCTTTCGCAGCGGGTCGCCATCCCCAAGGATCCCCGGCTTGCGCTGCCCGGCGGCACGAAAATCTCACTGCCTGTGGCACTCTCCATGCCGGAAGAAGGCTCGGTGTTGTTTGAAGGTGGCATCTCCGGTGAGCCCGCCGTGGTGGGCACGCTGAACAACATCATCCTGCGTCTCCTCGCGAAGATGCCGCCCGGCAAGGTCGCGTTCACCATCATCGATCCTGTGGGGCTCGGGCAGAACTTCGCCGGGCTCATGCACCTGGCGGATTATGAAGAGGGCATCATCAATCGGCGCATCTGGACCCAGCGTGATCAAATTGAAGAGCGCCTCGCGGAACTGGGCGAGCACATCGAGAAAGTGATCCAGATGTACCTGCGCAACGAGTACGCCACCATCACGGAGTACAACGAGCAGGCCGGAAGCGTGGCGGAGAAATACCTCTTCCTCATCGTGGCGGATTTTCCCGCGAACTTCAGTGACGTGGCTGCGCGCCGGCTCCAGAGCATTGCCACCAGCGGACCGCGTTGTGGCGTGTACACACTCATCCACTGGGATCAGCGCCAGCAGCTTCCCGATGGATTCTCCGCGGATGAACTGCAGCAGAACAGCATCCGCCTCATCAAGCAGAAGGACCGCTTCATCCTGGGCTATCCGCAGGCAAAGACCGGCACCACGCTTACGCTGGAGCAGCCACCGTCACCGGAAACCGCCGCAGCCCTCGTGCACAAGATTGGCAAGGCCAGCATCGACTCCAACCGCGTGGAGGTGCCCTTCGAACAGATCGCGCCCGCTCCGGACGCGTACTGGACCGGCGACACGACCAATGAACTGCGCATCGCCATCGGGCGCACCGGCGCGACGAAGCTGCAGTACCTCGCCATCGGCAAAGGGACGCGCCAGCACGCGCTGTTCGCGGGCAAGACAGGTTCAGGCAAGTCGACACTGTTCCACATCATCATCACCAACCTGGCGCTGACGTGCAGCCCGGAGCAGGTGGAGTTCTACCTCATCGACTTCAAGAAAGGGGTCGAGTTCAAGTGCTATGCGGAGCACAAGCTGCCGCATGCGCGCGTCGTCGCCATCGAGAGCGATCGCGAGTTCGGCCTCAGTGTGCTGCAGCGCGTGGATGAAGAGCTGAAGCGTCGCGGTGACATCTTCCGCAAGCTCGGGGTCCAGGACGTGGCTGGCTACAAGCGCGCCGGTGGCACGGAGCCCATGCCGCGCTCCCTGCTCATCATCGATGAGTTCCAGGAGTTCTTCGTCGATGACGATACCATTGCGCAGACGGCATCGCTGCTCTTCGACCGCATCGTGCGGCAGGGCCGCGCGTTCGGCATCCATGTCCTCCTTGGCTCCCAGACACTGGGCGGTTCGTATTCGCTCGCCCGCGCCACGCTGGGACAGATGGTCATTCGTGTCGCCTTGCAGTGCAATGAGGCGGACGCCTACCTCATCATGGATGAGAACAACGCAGCGCCACGCCTGCTCTCCCGTCCCGGTGAAGGCATCTACAAC
This sequence comes from Verrucomicrobiota bacterium, assembly GCA_023429545.1. Lineage (GTDB taxonomy): Bacteria > Verrucomicrobiota > Verrucomicrobiia > Verrucomicrobiales > Verrucomicrobiaceae > Roseimicrobium. The sequence continues at coordinate 1,726 of JAEYUU010000070.1, read as the reverse complement.
GATGCGGCCGGCGCCATCGAGGGGAACAGCCCCTTCCAGGTCTGCTGGCTTTCCGATGAAGAGCGTGACAGGTACCTGGAGAAAGTTCACGAGATGGCGGTGCAGAAGCACGATGAGCATCCTGCTCCCGTGGTCTTCGAGGGCAACGCTCCTGCGGACATCCGCGAAAACGAGCGCCTGCGTCATTTCCTAGTCAAGCCGCCCACCACTGCACCCGTGGCCGCTCGATGCTGGCTCGGAGCGCCAAACTCCATCAAGGGACCTACTGAGGCGGTCTTCCATCGGCAGAGCGGCAATCATCTGCTGATCGTAGGCCAGCGCGACGAGGCCGCCGTCACCATGCTGGGCGTGTCCATGCTCTCGCTCGCGGCGCAGCATCCACCCGGCACCATCAAATTCGTGCTGTTCCACAGCTCCAATCCCGGCTCACCGGATGCGGAGTTTTTTGAGCGTATCACCGGCATGATTCCCCACGAGGTCACCGTGGCCCGTGGTCAGGACATCGGCAGCGCCATGGACATGCTCTCTGAAGAACTGAAGAACCGCACCGCCAGTGCCGAGCACGGAGCCGAGGCTCCGCGCATCGTCCTACTGGTGCACGGCCTGCACAAGTTCAAGAAGCTGCGCCAGGAGGATGACTTCTCCTTCTCCATGGATGACACCCCGTCATCCAACCCCAGCGCCATCTTCAACAATCTCATCACCGAAGGCAGCGGCGTCGGCATCCACATCATCACGACCGTGGATACCTACAACAACGTCAACCGCTGCATCAGCCGCAAGGCGCTGGGCGAGTTCGAGATGCGCGTGGTCTTCCAGATGAGCGCGAATGATTCCGCCAGCCTCATCGATTCTCCGAAAGCCGGGAACCTCGGTCTCCACCGCGCCCTCTACTACAACGAGCAGGAAGGCACCCTGGAAACCTTCCGTCCCTACGCCTCGCCGGATCCCACCTGGCTGCAACAGGCCTCGGAACATCTCGTGGCGCGCTCGGAGATTTCCACATTGCTGCCCAGTCCGTGAGGGGGACTGCGTTGTGAATTTCATCCCGGACGGATGACAGCATGTGGCCGGTGGTTGAGGGAGCGTAGCGACTGATACCACCGGAAGACATGTCATCCCCCACGCACCCCGGCAGGGGTGCCAGCGATGTTTCATGCTCCTGCTGCCATCCCTCCGGGATGTGATGCTTGTCCCATATCTCCGGTGGTATCGCTTCGCTCGACCACAGGCTACAAGCTGGCATCCCTTCGGGATGAACTGCGGTTTCCTTTTGTGTGCTTTGCGTCCATTCCAAATCGTGTGGCATCTCCCCTGACCTCATCCATTAGCGAACATTAGCGTCTATTAGCGGTCCTCTCCTTATGCTACCATGCCCCGCATGAAGCTCGCGGACATCACCACGCATCTCAACGATCTGCTGCAAGTCAGCACCCTGCCCGACTATCCCCAGGCGCTCAATGGCCTGCAGCTGCAGAATGCACGTGGCGAGATCACCAAGGTCGCCGCTGCGGTGGATGCCCATCTCCCCGTGGTGAAGGCTGCCATCGCCCATGGTTGTGACCTTCTGCTCGTGCACCACGGCATCTTCTGGAGCGGCCTGCAACCCATCACCGGAGCCACGTTCGAGAAGATCAAACTCGCCATGGATCACAACCTCGCCATCTACAGCGCGCATCTTCCCCTGGATGGTCATCTTGAACTGGGAAACTCCATGCTGTTGGGC
>JAEYUU010000069.1 GCA_023429545.1 Verrucomicrobiota bacterium | reverse complement strand
TCATGGAAACGGACCTTCGCGACCTGGTGCGCACTGCGTCCTTTGGCTCAGGACCAGGTCCGGTCTGGATGAGCCTGCGCTATCCCATGGAGCTGACCTTGCATACTCTGGCCGAGAGTATTCGCAGGACTCCAGAGGAAGCCCTCGCGACCGCGGGCACGGTGTTCCCAGGACCTCCACCGACACCGCTTGCCCAGGCCCAGCTTGATTTCCAGACGCTGGTGGAGCGGGTGGATAGCGGACGCGACAGCCGGCCCAAGGCCGAATGCATGCGGCAGATCGAGGGCAATCTTTTCGAGTCCACCATGCTCACTGCGCCTGCGCTTCGCGGGACGCTGCTCGCGGGGTTCCTTCCTGCATGGAACAAAATCCTCCGGGCCTATTCTGGCGAGAAGGAGCGCTTTGAGGAGGAGGGGCTGGGACTGGCCACGCAAATCGTCCTTGCCGGTTTGTCTGGAAAGAATGCGGAGATTCAAGCCTGGCGGGAGGATGTGCCACACTACCGACGGGATGCTCTCAAGGCGCAGTTCCTCGAGGGACGCCATCTCATGGTGGTGGCGGAACAGCTCTGTATCCTCGAGTCAGACAAGTGGCGCAGCATCGACGAGCGCTGGAAGCTCGTGCAGGCCTTCGCAGCGGACCCGTGGGTAGCTGAGCACCTCAAGGATTCACGCGATACCATCGCGCAACTGATGCGCTATCATGTGCTGACCCTGGAGGAAGCGCTGGAACGCGGGAGGGAACTCGCTGTCATGTTTCCCGCCGAAGGACGCGTGGCGGCGGAGATTGCCACCCTCAAGCTGGAACACGATCATGATGCCGAAGTGCCCGAGCTTTTGAAACTCGCCATGGAACAGGCCGGGGACGATGAGACTTGGAACGCCGAATGGGGCCTGCGCCTCGTGCGCTGGCATCAGGGACATCGGCAGCAGGGTGAAGCCCTGAAGGTGTGGGAAAGCCTGAAAGGGCTGGTCAAACAACCCGCCGTGAAGAAGGTGCTGGATGCTGCCCGACCCGCGGCGTGAGTTGCCAGCATTACCCCATGCATTCTCTTCCAGAGTCCGTTCTCGCAATCACACGGCTGGCATAGGTTAGTGTCATCCATGCGCGCCGCGGTTCCCCCTCGCCATGGTTCATGGTTTGCACCGAGATTTTTTTCTACATGTGTTCCCCTAGTGCGCGCATTGGCGCTGGCTGGAAAGCTGCCGGGACAGGAGGAGGTGGTGTACATCCAGATGGAGGAAGGCCTTTCCGAGGAGGCAGCAAAAGGAGTGGGAACGCTCATCGCGAAGACAAAGGATGCCTCTCCAGAGAAAAGAGCAGAAAGCGGCCGCTCCAATGTCATGAACTGTAAAACGCATGAATGTACCAGCCCTAAGGTCCATCAATATCGGACGTTTGGGTTGGTACGCCCTGATTAGGAAAAGTTCTGCAAAAGCGCCGCGAGCCGTTTCCCGCCTTGCTGTTCAGCGTTACATCTGGTATTCCTAACCAACTCGTAAGAAAAACCGAGCCCCCCTAAACGCCATGGCCGCCCATGATCGCATTGCCCTGTTTCTAGCTGCAATCCGTACCCGGCTGGAGCGGGCGCGAGGGATCCGGCTTTTCTCCATCGTCCTGCTTGGGGTATTGATCGCCCTCACTGGGTGGTGCCTGGCATGGGTGCTGCAAGGGTACGCCGTGCCGCGCTCCGGATACGTCCTAGCGGGAATCGCGGTGCCGTTGCTGGCATTTGTCGCCTGGATGATCCGCCGGACGACGTCCGCAAAAGCCGCCCACATCGCGGATGATCACTTTGGCCTGAAGGATTCGCTGACCTCCTATCTGGGCTTTAGCAAGGAACGCCGCGAAGGTGCCCTCTACGCCCTGCAGGCAGCGCAGACCGCAGAGCGGGTGCAGGCGCTGGATGCGAAGTCCATCTCACTCGCCTGGCCACGGCGTGTACTGGCCATTTCCGCCATCCTCCTTGCTGCGTGTGTGGTCATGGGCTTCCGGAAGGCCACGCCCTTCGTGATGGAGAAGCTCGCGCTTGAGGCGGAGACCACGAAGAAGACCGACGAGATCAACAAGGAACTCGAGAAGGAAATCGAGGAACTGATCAAGGATGCGTCCGAAGATGAGAAGGAACTTCTCAAGCCGGATGAATGGCGCAAGTGGGTGAAAGAACTCAAGGAGACCAAGGACCAGAAGGAGGCGATGCGCCAGTATGCGGAACTCGAGCGCAAGCTGCAGGAGGCTGCACAGAAGCTGAACTCACGTGAACAGGAACACCTTCTCGCCAAGGCGGGTGAAGAGCTGAAACAGGAGGCCGAACTGCGCGAGATTGGCCGCAAACTGGAGGAAAAGAACTACCGGGATGCCGCCGCTGACCTGAAGAAGATGGAACTCAAGGCCGATGTGGCCAAGCCCGATGAAGCCCGCAAGGAACTCGCGAAGCTGAAGTCCGCCGCCCAACGCATGGCGGCTGCGGCACGCAGCTTCCAACAGCGCACCGGCAAGCAGGGCAGCGGGAACAAGAACTCCTCCCAGTCCCAGAGCAACTCCAACAACAGTGGCCAGTCCGGTCAGCAGAGCCAGGCGGAAGGCCAGCAAGGCAGCGAAAGCTCCTCATCCTCCATGGACCAGCAGATGGCTGCGCTGGATGAGGCGATGCAGCAGTATGAGAAGGCCCTGTCGCAGAAACAAAGTGACAGCCAGTGCAAGGGTAGCCAGAACAACGCCAACAAAAAACTGGGCCAGCTCTGCCAGAGCATGTGCAAGTCTGCCGGGCAGCGTGACCTGATGAAGAAGCTGATGAGCCTGAGCCAGTGCGCTGGACAGTGCCAGGGCTACTTGGGGAACAAGGAATGCCAGTCACTCGCCGAGTGCATGAAGCCCGGAACCAAGCCCGGCAGCAAGAAGGCGGGCTGGGGCAGCGTGGAATCCCGCCGCGATGAGAGTGAACTCACCCAGGACAATGGCAATCGCGACCAACTCCAGGGCATCAAGGGTCAAGGCCCCGCGAATACCAGCATCGAAGCAGCCGACAGCGGCACCGGCACTGCCACTCGTCAGGTGAAAGCCACCGAGCGCGAATTGAAACGCCAGCTCGAATCCTTCATCCAGCGCGAAGACGTGCCCGCCGAAGTGAAGGAAGGCGTGAAGGAATACTTCAAGGGCATCCAGGAAGTGGGCGCCGAGGCGGATGCGAAGGTGAAGGCGGAAGCCCAGAAGTAAGGCGCGGTTGGGGTTGAGTAGTCGTTGCAAACGCTTGGCTCGAATGACGCCAAGGAATCAGTAAACAGTGTCCAGTAATCAGACATGAATTTTCGCTCCGATTCATTCCGCATCTCCCTCCCAGCCCGACAACGCCGGCAGAATTCATCGCTGCCACACTGATTACTGATTACTCCCGTCCCACCTCCATTTTTAACCCCCCCAATGTCTCTCCCCCACCCTCCCGACACCAAGGCCGCAGTCTCTCACTTCCACGAATCCTTTGAGAAACTCCGGGGCGAAATATCCAAATTCATCGTTGGGCAAAAGGACATCATCGAGCAGGTGCTCACGGCGGTGGTCTGTGGCGGACACGTCCTGCTGGAGGGGGTGCCGGGACTCGGCAAGACGGCGCTGGTGAATACGCTGGCCCGGGCGCTGCACCTCAAGTTCCAGCGCATCCAGTTCACCCCGGATCTCCTGCCTGCGGACATCGTGGGGACACAGATTCTCGTCGAGAAGGACGGACGGAAGGTGTTCGAGTTCCAGCCGGGGCCGGTGTTCTGCAATGTGCTGCTGGCGGATGAAATCAACCGCGCCACGCCCAAGACGCAGTCCGCGCTGCTGGAGACCATGCAGGAGAAACGCGTCACCGTCGCGGGCACGACCCACTCGCTGGACAAGCCCTTCTTCGTACTGGCAACGCAAAACCCAATCGAGCAGGACGGCACCTATCCGCTTCCCGAAGCGCAGCTCGACCGCTTCTTCTTCAAGCTCTACGTGCCGGTTCCCAATCACGCGGACTTCGTGGAAATCCTCAACCGCACTGGTGGCGTGGAGCAGCCTGCCATCAACGCCGTGGCTACGGGCGACGACGTGCTTCGCATGGGACAGCTCGTTCGTGAAGTGCCGGTGGAAGCCTCCGTGCAGGACTATCTGGTGCGCATCGTGCGGGCCACTCATCCCACCGACGCGCAGGCCACCGACCGTGTGAAGAAGTATGTGCGCCACGGTTCCTCGCCGCGCGGCGCACAGACCATACTCGCCGCGGCACGGGTGCATGCACTGCTCGATGATCGCTACCATGTGGCGCGCGAGGATATCGCCCGGGCTGCGGTGCCTGCCTTGCGCCATCGCCTTCTGCTCTCCTTCGAAGGGGAGGCTGAAGGAGTCAAGACGGATGAGGTCATCGCCGACGTGCTGGCCAAAGTGAAGGAATAGCGGAGGCACTTCCGCGAGTCACGATGGTGTGCCCCGCGGCATGGCGTTCGAAACTCCCCCATCCTCAATCATGCTCACCGACCCCGCCTTCATCCGCCGCCTGGAATCGCTCTATCTTCTGGCGCGGAAGATCCTCGGCGGATCACTGCAGGCGGACCGTCGTAGCACCAAGAAGGGCGCCGGCATCACCTTCGCCGACTACGCGCAATACTCGCGAGGCGATGACTACCGCTCCATCGACTGGCGCGTGTATGCGAAGTTTGAGTCGCTGCTCATCAAGCTCTTCGAATTGGAGGAAGACGCCACGATCTACCTGCTAATCGATTGCAGTCCCTCAATGACGAGCAAGCAGCAGTACGCCAAGGAACTGACCGCTGCGCTGGGCTACATCGCTCTGAACACGCTGGATCGCCTCGCCGTGTACGGCCTCGCGGACAAGCTCAAGCCACTCTTTGATCCCACCCGCGGTCGCAACCAGGTGCTGCCCTTGCTCCGTTCCCTTGAAGCCGCCACTTCATTCGGCGTGGACACCGACTTCACCGCCTGTGCGCGTGAGTTTGAAGCCAGGCATCGCCGCAAGGGACTCGTATGCGTCGTCTCCGACTTCCTCTTCCCGGGCGGCTTCGAGGAAGGCCTGAGTCGTTTGCAGTGGCACAAGCATGAGGTGTTCTGCCTGCAGACTTTGGATGACAACGATCTGAAGTGCGCCTGGAAAGGTGACGTGACGCTGGAGTGTGTCGAGACCGGCGCGTCGCAGCGCGTCACTGTATCTCCCCGCGAAGCAAAACTGTATGAAGTGGCGGTTGCCGAGTGGAATTCAAGCTTGCAGCGCACGTGTGCCAAGCGCGGCCTTGGGTTTGTGAGCACTACGACCGAGCGTCCCTTTGATGAAGTGATTCAGGATCTGCTGCGGCGCGGTGGCCTTGTTGGTTAATTCCCCTTCTCTTTTTACTCATAACTTCTCACACTTAGCTTGAGTCTCCTTTCTCCCGCCTTTCTCTGGACTCTTGTGGCGCTCGCGCCGCTGGCGGCGATCTATTTTCTCAAGGTGAGGCCTCGCAGGAAGCCGGTGACGGCCTACTTCCTGTGGCAGAAGATTTTTACGGAGAAGAAGGCGTCTGCACTTTTTAAGAGACTGCGGGATGTACTTTCGCTTCTGTTGATGGCACTCGCATTTGCGGCGGTGGCGTTTGCGCTGGCAGAGCCGGACCTGGCAGGGGACGAACGGAAGGATCTGCTCATCGTGGTGGACCACTCAGCCTCCATGTCTGCCAAAGAAGGCACCAGCACGCGGCTGGAGCAGGCGAAGGCCAAGGCAAAGGCGCTGATCACGGGGATGAATGGTACGCAGCGGGCGGCGGTGGCCACGTTTGCGAGCGGTACGGAAATGCGGGCGCACCCCACGCGGCATCACAAGTCGCTGCTGGATGCGGTGGATGCGATCGGGCCGACGGAACTGCCCTCGCGCGTGGAGGCGCTGCGTTCATTGCAGCCGGGGAATTAATGGATGAAGAACACGCGCGTGCTGCTCATCACGGATGGCTGTCTGGATGATGCGGCACGCCTTCCGCAGGTGGAGATCCTCAAGGTGGGCGGCGCAGCAAGCAATG
>JAEYUU010000707.1 GCA_023429545.1 Verrucomicrobiota bacterium | reverse complement strand
GAGCATGCCCTCCTGCAGCAGGCTGAGGAGGAGGGCGCGACGGCGGTACCCCATGGCCTGCAGGGTCGCCATTTCACGGACGCGTGAGGCGAAGGCGGCGTAGAGGGTATTCAATCCACCAAAGATGGCTCCCGCAGCGACGAGGCAGGCGGTGACCCAGGTCATGGCGCGCAGGGGCCGGTAGAAGGCGGAGAGCTTCGCGTAGTACTCGCTCTCCAGCATGGCGGCGAGTTCGAGGTCGAGGCGTTGCAGGGTGAAGATCTCCACGTCATCAAGCGTGGCATCCTCATCCAGGCGCACCACGGCGCAGGAGATGGTGTCGCGCTGTCCGATGGCGAGCATGTCGCTCAGGTCGGCCCAGACCTCGGCCTCCATCACGGTGCCCGGTGCGTGGAAGACGCCGGCGATGCGCATGGGCGACTCCGCAACGGAGATGGTCCTGCCAATGCTGAGGTCATCTTCCGCGAGGCCCAGCTTGTGCGCGGTGAGCTTGCCGACCATGACTTCGCCCGAGTGAGGGAATCGGCCCGCGAGAAGGCGCACTTCGGGATGCACGAGGAGTGCCGCGGGGGTGACGCCACGGATGAGTGCCTGGCGTGGTTCGCTGCCTTCCGCGCTGGCCTTGAGAGGGCCGTTGTAGTGGATCTCCCCGGAGACGGCAGGCCTGCCCAGCACGGTCTTGATGCCGGGGACGGAGGCGGCGAGCAGTGCGGGGACGGAGGCTTTGATCTCGCTGCGCTCCACGCTCTCCTCGCTGCCCGAGCCGAGCACAATCACGTTGTGCTCTGAGCCCGAGGAGCGCAGGAAGCCATCCATGCCGTTGGAGAGGGCGGAGGCCATCATGAGCAGAAAGACCACGAGTGCCGCGCCCAGCACGAGCTGGAGGAGTCGCGCGGGTACGCGGAAGAGATTTCGCACGGCGTAGGAGAGGGGGAGCATTTCGGTGCGAGGGTGGGACGAGTTTTTTCGCGATCAGATTGCTGTCGCGATCCACTGCTGCTCGCGGGCAGGGAAGGGATGGCGCTTGAGGTAGGCCTCCATGGACATGCCGAACTGACGATGGAAGCACCGGCCAAGCTGGTATGGGGTGACGCCCAACTGCTGCGACAGTGATACCACGCACACTGGTAACCGCTGGCTTCCCCGTGCCAGGCGATGCAGGGCCCGGACGGCGAGATCCAATGCTTCGTGTTCGTGCCCGTGTGAAGCGGCGCGTGGTGAGGGGGGGATGTTGTCTTCCATAGATGGGGCGGTTGTTGGAGGTGGGAGGGAATGGCAGGCAGGGCAGTATTTGAGCGGGGAGGATCAGGCGGAACGGAGGGAGGCGACGATGGGGCGGTGGGCGGCCTTCCATGCTGGGTAAAGGCTCGCCAGAAGACCCAGGGCGAGGGCGGTGAACATGCCGCGCATGAGGATGGGCAGATCTGGCGTGATGGCGAGGGTGACGCCCTCATTGCCCACGGTGAAGCTCTGCCAGCGCAGCAGCGCATAAGCCGCGGCAACACCGAGTGCCCCGCCCGCGAGACCGAGCATGATGCCTTCCACCGCGACCATGAGGCCGATGGCTCTCTGGGAGAATCCCAGGGTCTGCAGCACGGCGTTTTCCTTCACGCGGGAGCGCACGACGAGCAGCACGGCATTCGCCACGAGTCCGAGCACGGCGGCCACGGCACCGAGGCCGAGCCAGCGGGTGAAGCCGACGAGTTCCACCAGTTGCGCGGCGGTGTCCGCGAAGAAGGCCTTCTCGGGTCGCGTGCTGGTGGGGGCCTGTTCGCTGTTGAAGCGCTCATCGATCTCCTTCGCCACGCGCGCGAGTTCGCTCGAGGAATTGACGCGCACATTGAACTGGGTCACGACGCCGAGGCCCCGATTCGAGGCCTGTTGCAAGAAGGGGAGGTGCACGTAGGCGACATTGCTGTCCTGCGGTTCATCGCTCTCGATGATGCCCGCGACCTGCACGGTGACACCGGCGGCATCGAAGCGATCGCCCACATGGAGTTTGCGGCGTGCGGCGAAGTGACGGCCGAGCAATGCGGCATCACTGCGCTTTTTCCATTCCTCCACCGAACCCTCCAGCACCTGCAGGTGCGAGGCGTAGCGCATGAGGTGGTCAGGAGGTACTCCACGGAAGGCGATGATGTCGAGACTGGCTCCACAGTTGTTCACCACGATCTGGATGGGAATGACCTCCTTCACGCCTCCGATTTTGCGGATGGTCGCTTCGTAGTGCTCGGGCAGCCGGCTGGTGGCGGGGCAGAAGCGGTTCTCGCGGTACACCACCAGTGTGGTGTCATCCGCGCCGGCCTGGGTCGCGATGCGCAGGCTGCGCTGCATGGTCTCCACCGTGGCGAAGAGGAACATGCCCATAGCCACGCCCAGGATGGTGAGCAGTGAGCGCACCTTGTGGCGGCTGAGCTGCTTGAAGGCAAGGATGGTGAGGCTGATGGCTTTTGCGATCATGCTCAGGCGTGTGCCAGCCGGCCGGGTTGGGATTCAAGGAGCTGCCCTTTCTCCAGGTGCAGCACGCGATCCGCAGCGGCTGCGGCGCGGGGATCATGGGTGACCATGACCACGGTCTTGCCGTGCGTGGTGACGAGTTCGCGCAGGAGGCTGAGGATGGAATCCGCGGACTCGCGATCGAGGTCGCCAGTGGGTTCGTCCGCCACGAGCAGGGCGGGATTTGCCACGATGGCGCGTGCGATGGCCACGCGCTGCTCCTGCCCGCCGGAGAGCTCCGCGGGAATGTGGTGGGCGCGATCCGCGAGACCCACGAGTTGCAGCGCCATCTGCACACGCGCGCGACGATCACTGCGCGAGAGGGAGGTGAGCAGCAGGGGCAGCTCCACATTCTCATACGCGCTGAGGATGGGCACGAGGTGGTAGAGTTGGAAGATGTATCCCACATGGGAGGCTCGCCACCTGGTGAGCTGGCTCCGCGACATGCACTCCAGGCTGGCGTCTCCGATGCGCAGCGTGCCGGAGGTGGGGCTGTCGATGCCGGCGATGAGATTGAGCAGGGTGGTTTTTCCACTGCCAGATGGACCCATCAAGGCAAGGAAAGCACCGCGTGGAACATCGAGGTCGAGGTCCTGCAGCGGAGTGACGGTGTTGCTGCCCTTCTTGTAGGACTTGGTCAGGCCCCGGCAGTGGATGAAGGAGGGGTCGGTGGCAGACATGGAATGATGGAATGATGGATTACTGCGGTGCTTGGCCGGGGCGCACGCGCCGGCCTTCGGTGAGCTGGTCATGCGGAGGAAGGATGACGAGTTCTCCGGGGAGAATGCCGGAGTCGATGGCCACGTGGTCCTCGTGCTTCAGCGTGCCGGGCTGGAGGGTGCGTTTCGTTGCCGTGACGCCGTCGGCGGCGATGACCCAGGCGGAGGCAGCGTTGGGTGCCGAGGGATTCGAAGATGGGATCATCGCTGCCTCAGGGATCATCACGGCGCGAGTGGGGTCGGAAGCTCCGCTGGTGTGCGAAGTGGATGGGGTGGAAGTCGTGGGCGGGGCGTTGGTGTTCGATGGGCTGAGGAACTTCACGCGGCAAAGCATCTCGGGGCGCAGGCGTGGGTCCGGCTCCAGGATGCGCACCTTGGCCTGCAGGGTATTACGCTGCAGATCCGCCGAGCCCACGATGCGGCTGACGACGCCACGGAACTCGGTGTTGGGCAGGAAATCCGAGGTGACGATCGCCTGCTGTCCGGCAGTGAGGCCGCGCGCGTCCGCGAGGGGCACATCCACGCGTGCCTGGAGTTTACCCTTCTCGAAGAGCGTGGCGATGGTGGCGGACTGGTGGTCATCCATGGCCAGGAGCTTCTTCTGGCCGGGCGCGGCGTGGAGCTGGAGGATGACGCCATCGACAGGCGAGGTGATGCGGGTGCGGGAGAGTGCGAGCTTTTGCTTCTCCACCTCGACGAGGGCGGAGGCCACAGATGCCTCCATCACGGTGGTCTGAGCGCGCGCAGCTTCCACCTTCGCGGTGGCAGCCGTGAGCTGTGAGCGGCGTGAGGCGACCTCCGCCATCTGCCCCTGCACCACGAACTTCGCCCGGGAGCGCTCCTGGTCGGACACGGAGCCTGAGGGGATCCTGGCGATGCGATGTTCGTTGTCCTTCTCCTCGGCGAGCTTGGCTTCAGCGGCCTTCACCTGGTCCGCCATCACATCTGCCTCGGCCTGGGCCACGGTGACCTGCACGGCTTGCAGCTTCAGTTCCGCGGCGGCCTTGTCGTGGGCGCGCTGGGCGGCATCGACGGCGATCTTCGCATCGTCCGCGATGAGTTCCGCGAGGAGCTGGCCCTTCTTCACCTCCTGTCCTTCGAGCACATGCACCTGGCTGATGACGCCATCCGTGAGCGTGGTGGCGAAGATGGGAAGGGGATCCGGCTCGAACCATCCTGCGGCCTGGAAGAGCATCGTTGAACTGGTGGGAGCAAGAGCAGGAGCGGAAACTGGGGCAGCGGCAGGGTCGCCTGCCGGTTTGTCAGCACCGAGAGCTGCTGCTTCCTGCTCGATGTCCGCCAGCAGGATGGCGGGAGCGACATTGACCGGGAGAGCTGGCAGGAGGCGATCGCGAAAGACGAAGGCGAAGAGCGCCGCGAAGGCGACGATCAGCATCGCGGGAAGTAGCCAGGCCGGCAGGAGCAGAAGACGCCTGCGGAGGTTGCCCTCTTGCGATGGCGCTGCCCCGGTGATGGTGGCGTTGGGCAGCGGTTGGGAAGGAGTATAGAGGTCGGAAACAGACACGTCGGCACGGGCTTGAGATGGAGAGATCCACAAAGACATGCGCCGCCTTCAGTTGCGGTTGGGCAACGAGGCTCGGCGCAACGGCCAGAGACGTGAGTGCTTCAAATCAGAAGCGAGCGATACAACAGCACGCGGGACGTGCCCGGGGGTTCAGGCTGGTGTATCAGGTTCCACGAGGACATGCCCATGGATACGTGCCGGGGAACTTGAGGTACAAGGACAGCAAATGGCTCTACCTCGGCGGATGCAGGCGCGGGGGCTTCATCCCTGCCGTTCGCGGGCGGGTAGGTTACCCAACCCTTCGATACTCTGACGAAACAGTCCGCCGAGCCAGGAAGGCAGAAGTCGTGGCCGGCGGTGGCGAGGGTGGGTTCAGCGGCAGACTCCTCCTCGGGGCATGCGCCGCAGCAGGATTCTGGTGCGGCGCCGAGAAACACGTGACCAGTGCAACGGCACAGCGTCGCGGACAAACCCTGGGACGCGCATGTCCCTACTGCGACAAGCAGCAGAATCATGGCCATGGCGCGACGGGTCATGGAAGTAGGATACGAGGTGGGGGGAACGGGCGCAAGTGGGTTTGTGGCAGGAGGGTGGAATGGTGGAATGACGCGGCGGAAGGGCGGCGGAATTTTATGGGACGAGATTTGTGAGGCGTCTCGTGACAGAGCTTTAGGGGTGCAGGGAGTCATCTTTGGTGTGCCACGTTGCGTGAAGCGCTGTGGAGTGCGTGTGCGAAGCACCGCTT
>JAEYUU010000671.1 GCA_023429545.1 Verrucomicrobiota bacterium | reverse complement strand
GCAGCAAGGGCCGCTTCACCCGCCTCGGCTGGTTCTTGGTCGATGGTGAAGTCAAAGATCCCACTGCTGGCATGGACCCGCTGGCGCGCATTGATTCCATCTATGCCGGTATGAAGCCCGTGACCTGGAAGGCGCCGGAGACCCGCTGGACAAATCTTCAGAAGACCAAGGCGAAGCTGGAGAACGGCCCCACACTCACCATGGTCATGCTCGGCGACAGCATCATTGGTGACACGTCGAGCTCGCAGTTCGAGCTGCTCATGGGCAAGGACTATCCGAAGTGCGCCATCAAGAAGGTGCTCAGTGTGCGTGGCTCCACCGGTTGCTGGTACTACAAGGAGGACAACCACGTGGAGGAGTATGTCTTGCGACATCAGCCGGATCTGCTGGTGATAGGCGGCATCAGCCAGCGGGAGGACATCGAGTCCATCCGCTCGGTCATTCACCAGTGCCGGGCCAAACTGCCGAATCTCGAGGTGTTGTTGCTGACGCCGACGTTTGGTTCACCTCAGGCTGCCTTCATCACCAAATGGACGCCGCAGCCGGACAGGAACGCCTATGCGTACCGGGCCCAGCTTCAGGAACTCGCCGAGCAGGAAAAGTGCGGCTTCTTCGACATGACCGGCCCGTGGTGGGAGTACATCAAGGGCAGCGGCTACGCGATGGACTCCTTCAAACGCGATGTGGTGCACGCCAACGATCGCGGCAAGCAGGTGCTGGGACGCCTGATGCGCGAGTTCTTCAAGCCGTGAACGGCTGAGGACTGCCGCTACTTCCCACCCGCTCGCAGCTCCTGCAGCATCTCCAGAAGGTGCTTCGTCATGATATCCGAGGCGTCCTTCTGCACGTTGTTCGTGCCCAGCCAGGTCTCATAACCGCCAAGTTCATGTTGTGCTGGTGTGGGGAGATAACCACCAGCGCCATTCGCCAGCTCAATCATGAAAGTGCGTGGAAAGGGACTCTTCTTTTTGATTTCCAGACCAATCTCCACAAACACTTCAAACGGCATCGTGACGATGGCCTGGTCACCGATGCACAGGGCCTGGAGCAGCGCGGGCATGGTCTCCGGTGCTTCGGCGGCATTCAGTGTGCGGTAGGCATAGTTCTCCGTTTTGCCGGGCAGCTTCGCCTTCTCCTCCTTGCTCATGGCCACGATTTTCCTGGCGCGCTGCACCATCTCCGGCGTGGGCTTGCGGCGTTGCAGGACCACTTCGCGCTGCAGGATGGCGATGCGGGGATTCTGGTGACGCTCGGCATTCCGAGTGGCCCGCCACGAGGCGTCGGCGCACTTGGCGGCTACGAGACGGATCTGCTCAAACGGTTCACGCGGTGGGCGCGCGCCGGCGAAGTCGATGTTGTTGATGTCGCCGCTCGTGCCGTTGGACATCATGGCAACAAAATCCGCCGGTGGTTTGCTTCCGCCCATGCGGAAGGGCATCACGCGTGCGTATTCGCCGAAGTAGTCCGCGGACACGGTGCCCTGCCTCATGCCGCCCACGTAGTGCAGCGAGTAATTCGCCAGGAAGGCCAGCGGACGGCTGCCCTTGCGCGTGCGGATGTCCAGCACCGCCACCTCAGGGTCCGTGGGTCCGGCAGGTTTCACGATGTCCGCGCGGTTGGGATTGGTCTTCACCTTGTCGTACTCGCCAAAGGGATTCACCGGCATGGTGCCTTCCCTCAGGTAGTGGCGGCGGTTCATCACTTCATCCGGCACATTCTCCGAGCCAAAGGCAATCTCGGCGGGTTGCAGTTTCGCAATGGCGTCGACGATGGATTTCACGATCCCGCCCTGGGACTTTTCACGATAGGCTGCTTGGGCTCCCATTGTGCTGGTGCTGGAGATGGACGGGGCCGTGTGCGTGTGCGTCGCGGCGATGAGCATTTCCTCGGTCTTCCATCCGGTGGCCTCTGCCGCGCGCTTCTTCACTTCATCCAGTGTATCGCGACCGATACCCAGGTTGTCCACAATCACGATGACGACTTTGCCGTCCCCGTTCTTTAGGGCGATGGCGCGTGCGTGCAGGGGATCGTTGACTGCTTCCGAGGAGCGGGGTGTGAAGGAGCCGCGTAGGGACAGGGGCCATTGATCCGGTGTGATATCCACCGCCGCCGCGCCCGCGTGCAGGCCGGTGACCTCGGCGGCGCGGAGCAAGTGGGATGGCTGGAGAAGGGAAGCGAAGGCGAGGGCCATCGCGGAAGCTTTTGAGAGGAGAGGCAGGCGCAGTTTCATGAGGGAGAGGAAAAACGCGTGAGACAGGGAAACGCAGGGAGTTCGAGAAATTTTCGTCAGAGTTGGCAGGCGGAGGGTGCCATGGCCGAAGGCGACGCTACTTTGGAAACATGCCTCTTTGCGGGGGAGCGGGACGCGGCTATGCTGGCAGCCTGCATGAAACTCGGATTGATCGGCTGTGGAAAAATGGGTGGTGCGCTCCTCAAGGGCGCGCTGAAGGCCTCGCTTGTGAAGGCAAAGGACATTGCCTTGTACGATAAGGTGCCTGCTGCCGTCAAAGCCTTGCAATCCGAGGCTCCGGCCGCCAAGGCCGCGCAAGACCCTGCTGAACTCGTGGCATCTTCCCAGGTCGTGGTGCTCGCGGTGAAGCCACAGGACATGCCGGCACTGCTTCAGGGGTTGGTGAAGGCTTCCAATCTGAAACTGGAGAAGTGCCTCTTCCTCTCCATTGCTGCCGGTATCACGTTGAAGCAGCTTGAGTCATGGCTCGGTGGTCAGGCGCGTGTCATTCGCTCCATGCCGAACACACCCGCTCTGGTGCTTTCCGGCGCTTCGGCGTTTGCGCG
>JAEYUU010000637.1 GCA_023429545.1 Verrucomicrobiota bacterium | reverse complement strand
GGGTATGGTTGAGCGAGGTCGTCGCAGATTCCATTCTGCAGGCCTTCACCACCGGAGCCATCCCTAAGAACTCGGACGGGCTGGATGCCCTCAGCGAGCGCGAGTTTGAAGTGTTTCAATTGATGGGGGAGGGGAGGAACACCGCGCAGATTGCGCAAACGATAAGCATCAGTCCCAAGACGGTCGATGTGCATCGTTCGAATATCAGGGCGAAGCTCAAACTTGGAGACGGCGCCGCAGTGACGCGATATGCCATCAGATGGGGCGAGTCGCAGCGGTTGAGCGCAGGGCAGCAGCTGTCCTGAGGTGTGAGGTGTCGCGCACCTTACGCATCGTAGTCAGGAGCGTTTGTAGGCAGCCATCACCGAATGAGGCATGAGATTGGGAGATTCACCGTCTTGCGTAGCACCCGGGCCAACCGTGGGACCGGGCACGGACCTTTTTTTGAAGTCATGACGAACTCAGCCGACGTACGCCCGCTGTCATCGACGGAGGCTGCAACGCCCATGCAGGCGGTCCTGTCCGGCGCCGGATGGGAATGGAGTTCATCAAAGGTGTGGAGCCCAATTGTTGCGGGTGTGCTGGTTATATTCATTGGTGGGCTCGACCTGATTTCTGGCTGGGAGCTCAGCCTGTTTGTATTTTACGCGGTGCCCATTCTCCTGGCGGCTTGGTATGGGAGCCGGTTTGTTGGAATAGTATTCGCCTTGATATGTTCGGCCACCTGGTGGATGGCAAACGGCGCTGACCACCCCTACGCCACGGGATGGGCCTATCACTGGGCCAGTCTGAGCCGCATGGCGTATTTTCTTTTCGTGGCCATTGGAGGTACTGCGCTGCGTCATATGCGGGATGTAGATCGCGAACGTATCCTGGCCATGGAAAGGGCCGCACAACTGGAGCGGGAGATTGTCCGCATCAGTGAGAGCGAGCAGCAGCGTATCGGCCAGGACCTCCATGATGGTCTCTGCCAGTATCTGGCGGGGGTGAAGTGTGCCCTGGGGATTGTCAGGCACGACCTCGAGCGCAAGAGGGCACCTCATCACGTCAAACTTGGCGAGATTGAACGCATGATGGGAGATGCCATCACGCAGACGAGGGACATGGCCAGGGGCATTTCTCCCGTGATGTGCAATGAGGCCGGACTTGCAGCTGCGTTGGAGGAACTCGCGGCCAGTTCCGCGAAACTCTACTATCAAGACGTCCGGTTCGAGAGCAAAGGCGATGTGGGGGAACGCGATCTGAGTCGCGCGCACCATCTCTACCGCATCGCGCAGGAGGCTCTGGGGAATGCCCTCCGGCACAGCGCTGCCAGTCTAATCTCCATCAGCTTGTCAGGCAGTGATGAAGGACTGACATTGATCATCTCCGATGACGGAAGGGGTTTGGGCCACCAAACTGCTGATTCGAGAGGTTTGGGCCTTCACACCATGGAGTACCGGGCAAAGGTGATAGGCGGGGAGTTTTCGATCAAGAGTGTTCCTGGCAAGGGGACGGTGGTAACCTGCCGTGTCCCGCGTCGTGAGCAGATGACGAACAAACCGGCCATTGGAGCACGGTAGCAGCAGGGCGGCTGCCAGTTTGTCGATAGTTGCACGAGGGTTCTTTGATACGGCCACGGGCAGTGCATCGTCCGAAGATATGTCGGAAGGAACAGCTATCCGGCGGCCCCCCTGACCTCACCCCTCCTGTCATATGGCCCTTGTTTTTGAGCGCATCCAGACGGAAGGCATTGCCGAGCTCTCCTACTTGCTGGGGGATGACAGCCAGGGCGTGGCGGCGGTGATCGATCCCACCCCGGATGTGGACAGGTATCTCACGCTTGCCCGGGAGAGGAAGGTATCCATCACTCATGTCTTCGAGACGCACATTCATGCGGATCTGGTGAGCGGCGCGAGGGAGCTCTGCGCACAGTTGCGGTCCGCCAGGGTCTTCGTGAGTCATGAAGGCAATGCGTGGTATGGCTTCGACCACGAGAAGCTGAAGGATGGCGACACATTCACGTTCGGAGAGACTCTCATGACCGTGAAGCACACCCCGGGGCATACGCCTGAGCATGTGAGCTACCTGCTTGCCCAGCGTGACCATCCGACGACACCGTGGGGCGTGCTCACGGGGGACTCGCTCTTCGTAAACTCCGCCGGCCGCCCGGACCTGCTGGGTTCCAGCCAGACGGAAGAGCTGACGCGGCAGCTCTTTGACACACTCCGGAAGTTCTTCCTGAAGCTGCCGGACGGTGTGGCCATCTATCCAGCGCACGGGCACGGCTCGCCGTGCGGCGCGGACATCGGGGACCGGCTGGAGAGCACCATTGGATACGAGCGCATGTACAACCCCTACCTGCAGATCTCCAACTTCAAGAAGTTCAAGGAGCATGCGCTGGGAAGCGCGCCACCGGTACCCAGGTACTATCCCCGTATGAAGAAGCTGAATGCGAAGGGTCCGGAGGTGCTGGGCCATCTGCCGCGTGTGCCGGGGTTGCCCGCGACGGTGTTCGATGAAGCCATCCAGCGGAAGGAAGGCGTGCTGGTGGATACGCGTCTGATGCTGGCCTTTGGCGGCGGGCACATCAAAGGTGCGCTGAGCATCGGCGCCACGCCGATGCTCTCCATCTGGGCGGGGTGGCTGCTGGAACCGGAGGACCCAATCCTGCTGGAACCGGAGGACCCAATCCTGCTGGTGCTCGACAGCGACAGCAAGGTGGATGAGGTGGTGAAGCTGTTCCTGCGGACGGGTTATACCAAGTTTGCCGGCTATCTCGTGGGCGGCATGACTGCCTGGGACAATGCCGGGCTGCCGCTCGAAGAGGTGGGGCAGATGACAGTGCATGAAGTCCATGAGGCGGGAGCACGGCTGCAGATTGCCGATGTGCGCGCGCCCGCGGAGTGGGAACAGGGCCATGTGCCGGGCGCGGTGCATCTTTTCCTCCCGGAGTTACGGAAGCGGTCCAGCCAGTTCGACAAAAAGAAGCCGGTCGCGGTGTACTGCGACAGCGGATATCGCGCCAGCATCGGCGCGAGCATCCTCAAGCAGGAGGGCTTCGACTGCGTATGCAATGTTCCGGGAAGCTGGCAGGCCTGGAAGAAGGCGAAGCTCCCCATCGAAGGAGGTGAAGACGCATGAGGCCGTACCCCGCACTGGCAGTGCTGCTGCTGCTTCTGTATCCGGGGGCGGCCGGAGCCGCGGACTTCGGGGTGGATGCCACCCGCTATGATGGACCCGCGTGGTCACCCTATGTCGTGGGCGCGGGCATTGGCGTGCTCTCGTGGCTCACCTTCTATTTTGCGGACAAGGCCATTGGAGCGTCATCGTTCTACGCGACGGTCGCGGGATTCCTGGGGAAGCTGGTGGCCAGGCGCCACACCGAGTCCCTGCACTATTATCAGAGCCATCCACCGCGCCTGGACTGGGGCTTTGTGTTTGTGGCCTTCAGCATCCTCGGAGGATTCCTCGCCGCCTGGACAGGCGGGGAGATCCGCAATGAATGGCTGCACCCCATGTGGGTGGACCGCTTTGGCGACAGCATCGCGCTGCGCGCCGTGATCGGGTTCGCCGGTGGGGTGCTCATGGCGTTTGGCTCGCGGCTCGCTGGAGGCTGCACGAGCGGGCACGGCATCAGCGGCACGCTCCAGCTCAATGCGGCCTCCTGGCTCGCGGTGGTCTGCATGTTCCTGGCTGCCATAGGGACAGCCATGCTTCTTTATACCGTATTCCCATGATCGATCCTGGCAAAGCCGTGGAAAAATCCAGCAAGCCGCCACGCGATGCGGTGGGCGGCGGGAAGCTGCTGTCCGCGATTCTCTTCGGCACCGCCTTTGGCTTTCTGCTGCAGAAGGGGGGCGTGGGGAAATACAACGTCCTGATTGGACAGCTCCTGCTGCAGGAGTTCACGGTGGTGAAGGTGATGCTCAGCGCCATCATCGTGGGCATGCTGGGCGTCTTCACGCTGCACCATTTTGCCAAGGTGAACCTGCACCTCCAGCCCACGCGCATTGGGGCGCAGGTGCTGGGCGGCCTGTGTTTCGGAGCTGGCTTTGCATTGATCGCCTACTGCCCTGGCACCGGCGCGGCGGCGCTTGGCCAGGGGAGCTGGGATGTCATCTTCGGCATGGCAGGATTGGTCGCGGGATCCTATCTCTATGCGGAGCTCTCCGGCTGGCTGAAGCAGACCGTCGAGACATGGGGGGACAAGGGGAAGGTGACCCTGCCTGATCTGTTGCACCTTCCTCTCGGTGTCTTCGTACCAGGCTTTGCACTGGTGCTGATTGGCGTCCTGTTCGTGGTGGAACGATTCACTTCGAGGTGACTTCATTACGCCCGGGCTCATCTCGGTGCTGCCGGCCCGCGGCATTTCCCGATGTTCCGCCCAGCACGGGAGGGGCCGCACGCATTTCCTCGTGCGATTCCCAGCCTTTATGATTGAGTGCCCCGGTTTCCGGGTTTTCTTCTGCGTCCCAGAACTTTCTGTTCCTTTCCTGTCATGACGATATTCCATCTCACCCGTCTCCACACGGCCGCCAAGGTCGCGGCGTTTTTCATCATCTCCCTGTGTCTCGAGGCTGGCATGCAGGCACAGGAGCGGGGCGAGTACATCCTGGTGAGCGGTGGTCCGGCGCTGCGGAAGTGGGAGAACCTGCGCGCGCCCGGCACCCAGCACGACCGCTGGTGGGGGAATTTCATCCGCCCGGCCCGCATGCGCATCCAGGAGATCCAGGCGAAGGATCCCGGCGCCATGATCACCTGGCTGGTCTACCGCAAGGCCTTCGTCTCCCGCAGTGCGGAGGACAACCGCAGCCTCACCGAGCTGGTGGAGAGCGTGCGGGACAAGTACAACGTGCGTCTCCTGTGGTTCGACAGCAACACCCAGCTCATCAACTACCTCAACAACGGGCAGAACCGGCGCCGCC
>JAEYUU010000605.1 GCA_023429545.1 Verrucomicrobiota bacterium | reverse complement strand
ATTCTGGACTAATCTCCGCCGAGGGTGTGTGCAGGCGATACCGCGCATCGTCCGCGAGCGTGAGGTGAATCACCCGCCCTTCGCGATCCAGCAGCGCGCGGGAGAAGGTGAGGCCGGGCGGGTAGAGAACGGGTTTTGGCGCGAGGGCGTAGGCGAGGAGAGCAAAGATGAAAAGGCCCGCAAGTATGAAACAGGAGTGACGGATCCAACGTGCGCGCCACAAACGCCGAAACACCTGCGCGACGACAGAGGAGCCGGGGCTCGCAGCACGTGAATGACCGGAGCGAGAATGGCGGGTCGTTCTTTCAGTCCCAGATTTCGTTCTCATCAAACTCGATCTCACCTTCCGTCAGGATACGGATGAACTCATCTTCGAAGGAGTGAATGAGGTGATACTCTCCCTGATCACGCAACTGCTGCGCGACATCACCCACGTCCATGCCACCGACAGAGAAAGCCGCGTAGCTCTCCTGCCACTTGAAATCCCTAAATGCTTCATGATTTCCGCGGAGCCAGGCCTCCGATTCACGTTTCACGGCATTGATGCCCGCATCGACCGACACGTCGTCAGATTGTTTGTAAAGAATATGGATATGATCCGCTCCTATATATAGCTGCACCGCCGTACATTTCAGGTCCTGTAGCGCGCCACCAACAACGTGGCCAAGATCTTCACGAACACCATCCTCCAGCACAGGCTCCTGACCCTTTGTTGAGAAGATGGCGTGAAGATAGAGGTGGTGTACGATGCGATCGTCCATGGCTGGGATATTGCTTTTAGATTGGAACTACTCCGCCGACTCCACCACCAGCTTCCCGCCCGGAGCCCTACCTTTGAAGTTCTGGTCGTACATCGCCTCGGCGTACACCGGCGGAATGACGAAGGTGCCGGCGGCGATGGGCTTGATGCGGTAGGTGAAGACCTGCATCTCGCCTTTGCGCACATTGGTGAAGAACACATTCCTGTCCTCGCGCACCTCAACGAAGTCAGCACCGGCGATAGTGTTGCGTCCTGGGCGCAGGGTCCCCTGCTCCACTTCGAAGCTGCCGGGCAGCAGATCCAGCAACGCCACATTGGTCTGGTCCTCGGGACTGACGTTCCGGATGACCAGCTTCACGGTCACACTCTGACCGACTTTCAGCTTCTCCACGGGTTTGCCGTCGGCATCCACCAGTTCGCGGAAGACTTCGAAACCATCAGCGATCTTCTCTTTCGCGTCCCCTTTTTCGAACCCGGCTTCCACCACCTGGTAGAAGGCACCAAGGTCGCTGCTCCCCTGATCGAGGTTGAAGCGGATGGTGCCCGCGCCTGCGCCGAAAGGTGCGCTCAAGATGCCGGCACTTGGCGGCACGAGCAGCTTGGGCTCCATGCCGCCGGCGCGCGCCACCTCACTGATGCTCAGCTTCACGTCCGACTTCTTCGCGAGGGCGGTGTAGGCCTTGAGCGCCATGATGCTCGTGGCGCTGCTGATGGTATTGAAACGATGCTTTGCGATGGGCTCCGTGATCACAGCGAGATCATCATAGCCAAAGTCACCTGCGATTGCAGGGAAGTGGCGGCACACGAGGGCGAAGGCCTGGGCGTTGCGCACCCGCGGATCACCCCACCAGCCGCCGAACCAACGTTCCAGGAAGGGCTTCGGATTCGCCTTGCGACGGTACACATCCATGAGTGCGCGTCCTTCCTTCTCCTGTTTCAGCAGCATGTAGGTGCTGGCGAGATAGGCGGCACCCAAGGTACCCTCCCACTTGTCCTTGTATTCCTTCTCCAGGGTGTCGCGGAGATTGAGCACCTGATTCGTGGTTACCTCACCGTTGCGGGTGAGCAGGTAGATGGCCGCTGCCTGGAAGGTCGCGTCGTCCAGGCTTGCCGTCTTGGCGCGGGCCATCTGCTTCATGCGATTGCGCGCGCTGTCGAGGATGTCGCTGGGCACAGCGTATCCGGCATCGCGGGCTTCGGTGAGAAACTCCGTGACATACACGCTGAGGAAGTCCGGCCTGGCATCGCAAAAACCATCCCAGTAGCCAAAGCCGCCATTGCCATGCTGTCGGGTGCGTAACAGCATGAAGGCATCATCGAGCTGCTGCACCGCCTCTGCCTTGTCGAGACCGAAGTCCACTTCATCCGCAAGCAACAGTCGCGACATGGCACGGCTGGTGATCTGCTCCGAGCAGCCATAGGGATACTCGCGCAGGTAGGACTCCAGACCCCGTGCCAGCCCGAGCGGAGCCGTGCTGACCGTGGCGTTCGTCTTGCGGAACTCAGGGAACATGTCGCGGTTCACCACGATGTCCTGTTTCCCAAGCCGGAAGTATCCGCTCTGCACATGCGTCATGAAAGGCGACGACCGCCGCACGCTCAGCGTGGTGGAACGCTTCGTCTCCTCACCGCCCGCGCTGGCATGGAAGGTGAGTTCCGCGCCGCCCAGTTCATCCTTCACACGCACTTTGAATCGTGCCGTCGCTTCCTTCCCCGGACCCACCTCGAGGTTCGTCTCCAGCGGTGGCAGTACTTCGAGATGCTCCGTGCCTTCCACCTTCAAGGCGATGGTTCCCGGCGCAGTGGGGCCTTCCAGATTGTTGGCCACGGTGAGGCTGGCGGTGAATTCATCACCCGGCGCGGCAAAGAAGGGCGCGTTCGGAGTGAGAACGAAGGGACCCTTCACGGTGGCCTGAGTCTGGGCGGTGCCCACATTGTCCTCGGCCACGGCCACCGCCATGATCTTCAGGCTGCCGGCGAAGTAGTCCGGCACGTCATAGGTCACTTCCTGACGATCCGGTCCGCAGTCCACCAGTCCGCTCCAGAAGACCACCGGCGCTTCCTTGCGTCGTTTGAAGGGATTGAGGTGCATCTTGAGCGCCACGTCTTCGCTGCCGCCAAAGGCCTTCTGCTTTGTCAGCAGGCTGAACTCCGGAAGGATGAGATCGAGGATCTGCTCGCTCTCCACTTCCAGCGCACGCTTGCGCATGAAATGCTTCAGCGGATCCGGCAATTTGTAATTCGTCACCTGATGGATGCCTTCATCCACGGCATAGACCACGATGCGACCGGGCTTGGACGTCTTGAAGCCAATCGTCATCGTCGTGCCCGGCTTCACACGCTGCGGTGCGTCGAGTTCCACTAGCATGCGACGCTTGTCTTCATCCGCAGTGAATGGCTCCACGGCATAGCTCAGCGGGCTGGTAAAAATTTCCGGGGAATCCAGCGCACGCACAAAGGAGACGTTCAAGTATCCCGTGCCCTCGAGACCCTGCGGCACCATGATGCTGTGCGTCGCACTCGGCGTGCCCTGCTTGATCCACTGCCAGCCCAGCACGCGATCCCGCTCAATGGTGGCGATACCTGCGCCTGTGAAAGGTGCCCGCAGGCTGAACTCCAGCGACTGTCCGCTCTGCAGACTGGTGCGGGCCAGCTTCATTTCCAGCTCCGCATCACGCTCCATGCTGCGCTCCGCATCGCCCTTGCCCACCACGGTGAAGGGTGTGGCGCATACCACATGCCCCTCTCCATCGCGCAGCTCAAAGCGGTACTCGCCCGCCTTGTTCGTTGGCAGGGTGAACGCCGCACCGTCCACGGCCAGCGGCAGGGCGCCTTCGCTGATGGACTGCTCCCGCTTTGTGGAGACATACGCATAGTTGCCACTCTCCTGTTTGGTGAGCACGGACACATGCCTGATGTGCATGATGCGCTGGGTCAAACCAGGCACGGACAGCAAGGTTTGGTCAGGGCCCACCGCAATCAGCTTGAGGCTGCGTGGTGTATCCATTCCTATGTAGGAAAGGTCACCATCCGCCTTCCACCCCACCACATAGGACAGCGGTGCCACGAGGAAGGTCTGTGCTCCACGCACGCTGCGGCCACCGTCCGGCTCAAAGGCCTCGGTGAAAAACTCCGCGCTGAACACGCCATTGCTGAAACGTTCCAGCGCCAGGTTGAAAACGGCGTTACCGTTGTCGTCCGTGGTCTGCTCGCCAAGCTGCACCTCCGTACCCGCCGCCGCAGATTCCTCCTCCCCTTCCTCCCTTTCCTTCTTCAAGCGGTTGTGGAAGATGAATCCCGGGTGCTTCGGGAAGGAGAAGCTCGCGGGATCCAGCGTGAGCCTGGCGGTCACGCGACGCTTCGCCGCGGCCATGCCGAAGAGGGTCTGCAGATTCACCGTGGCCTTCACCTCACCCGGTTGCACCCAGGCGAGCCCCGGAGCAGTGCTCATGGCGATGCCCAGCTTCATGCGGTCCGGCTGGAAATCCTCCACACGGAATCCCGTGCGGCTCAGCAGGATGCGGCTGTCCTCATCGTCCGCATTCGGCAGCAGGTAGAGACGCGCCGTATAGGTGCCGGTGGGAGACTCTTCCGCGGTCTCCACCTCCGCATCAAAGAAGCCGTCCTCGCCGAGCGCGATCTTTTGCGAATCCAGCAGTTCTTCCTTCGAGTCTCGCACTTCGAGCACGAGCGGCAGGCCATCGAGACTGCCCTCCCAGTCACGACGCTTGGCGATGCCACCGACATGCACTGCGTCTCCCGGGCGATACACGCCGCGCTCGGTGAAAAGGAACCCATCCAGGGCCTCCTTCTCCGAGGCGAGCACGCCTTCGATATCGAACCGTGAAAAATCCAGCAACCGATCCGGCCGGTCGAAGGGCAGGAAGGCAACATCATTGCCTAGTCGTGCAATGACGCACACCGGGAGTTTTTCCCTGCGGAAATGCTCCACATTCGGCACGCTCGCGTGGCCTTGTATATCCGTGACTGTTTCATGCAGGAACTCGCCATTCTTCGCCAGCGTGATGATCTTCACATCCGCAGCCGGTTCACCCTTCATCAGGCTCTGGACAAAGACCTCGCGCGAGGCATCCGCATTGCGCTTCAGAAGGATGCCCAAGTCAGTTACGAGGATGAAGCGGTTCGCCGCTACGTTCTCACCCACGCGCACCCATTTGGCTTCGGCCTCCTCAGAGTCGGCAGCCACATCCTCACCGTCTTCGTTCTCCGTTTCATCCTCGTTGCGTGGGCGCACGCCCTCGACCGTCAGAAAGAAAAGACCGCGCGAGACATCGGGATCGTTTGTGTCCTGCGACGCGAGCGCAGAGGCAAAGTCAAAGGTGCTGTAGTTCGCCCGGTACTCATTGGGCATTACCACCTCGCGTACTTCACGGTGCACGCGGGAGATGTTGTACTCATCGAAGTCCGTCTTCCAGTAGGGCGATTCGAAGTCGCCGCCGGTGAGTCTTGCCAGGTGGTTGATCTGGCTGAAGGGCACCCGCGCCAGCGTGATTCGCAGATGCTGCACGCCACGGTATTTCAGGCTCAACTTCTTCTCGCCACTAAGGGCTAGCACGCCGCCGGAGCCCTGGATTTCCACCTCCTTGGGCAGTTCCGGAACATCATCGAGCCCGAGATGATCCCTGCCCAGGCGGAATCCACCCAGCGC
The DNA here is from genome assembly GCA_023429545.1 of Verrucomicrobiota bacterium. Classification (GTDB taxonomy): domain Bacteria; phylum Verrucomicrobiota; class Verrucomicrobiia; order Verrucomicrobiales; family Verrucomicrobiaceae; genus Roseimicrobium. The sequence continues at coordinate 5,050 of JAEYUU010000605.1, read as the reverse complement.
CTGCACGCCCTTCGTCACGCGGATGTAGAGGCGCCCTGTCCCGGGCGGCTGCATTTTGAAGGCATGCATGGCTGCCATGGGCGCATCCTCGTCCTTCTCGGCCTCCACCCGCTTCAGCGGGATGGGTTTAGAGGCGGTGAGCACTGCCGGGGTGATCTCTCCGGTGTTGGGCCAGGCATAGTCCTGCACCGCAGGGCCGGCGGGACTTGCCGCCTTGTCCTTGGGGAGTAGCCACACGGAGACATGTTTCTCCAATTCTTCCCCGGTGACATAGCCGGTGGTTTCCAGGAAGAGGAACTGCTCGGGCTCCCCTTCCTCCGTGCGCACGATGTCGGTTCGCGCTGCCTTGATGAAGAATCCGGTGGTCACGTCCGGTACGCGCACCTTGGTGGTGACGCCAGTTTCAGTGACCGCGCCACCCTGGGTGTTGGCCAGCCCCTTGGTGAGCGTCAGGTTCACGTAGTCCTCCTTCTCCGGCACCATGATGCGCGTGGTGCGCACAAAGTACTGCCGCTGATGCGCGCCTTCTGTCACGGTGAAGAAGGTGTCCGGCGCCTTGCCGCCGTAGTCGAAGATGGGAGTCTTACCCAGCACATCGAGCGTGATGTGTTTCTCCACGTCCGCCTTCATCACCGGATGGCTGAAATTCAGTTCGGCGGTGACCTGGTGCACGGTGGGATCCTTCGGGTCCGTGTAGAACTCCGAACTGGCGATCTTCGCCGTGAGCGGCGGAGCGGTGAATTTCCACTGCGCCTCTTTCAGCTTCGTCGCGGGCGGCAGGGTGCCCTTGTCAAAGGTGACGGTGTACGCAGCGCCAGCAGGCCAGTACTCCTGTGCAGGGAGGAAAACGAGCCGCTTGTCCGTCTGCCATTTCCATTCCCCGGCGATGGCGGGCGTCATAGTCACGCCTTTGGTCGCGGGCTTGCCCACAGATTCCACCGGGGCAATGGAACTGGAGAAATCTAGCAGTACCGGCTGCCGCACCGGCTTGTCTTTCACAATGGGGGTGATGCCGGGCGCCACGAGTTTTCCCGTGATTTCACGAATCTCCACCAGCGGCGTGGGCCGGGGTTTGTGCGCCTCCCACCAGTGATGCCACTGGTAGCCGCCGACCACGACCAGGCCGGTCAGCACGATGATGGATGCCCATACGCCGGGACCCCGGCGCATGCTGTCAAATACGGTACTGCCAGTGGCCGAAAGCCACAGGGGAGGCTGATACTTCAAATCCCCAAAGACCGCGCGGGAAAGCCTGCCCCAATTGCGCGGCATCAACAAAGCCAGATGTCGGAACATATAATTCTTCCGAGTGAATGTAGTAATGCATCTGCGCGTGACACACAAGGAACGTACGGAGAAATCTTTTTACAATCGAGTCCGCGGAGATCTCGCGCCTTCCGCTTGACCCCGGGAAGGATCGTCGCAAGCTGGCGTTTCACTCTTTTCCCATGAAAGCGCTCACCCTCACCGCACCCTCCGAGTTTGAATTTGGCGAAGCTCCGGTTCCCCAGCCTGCCGCGGGCCAGGTGTTGGTGGACGTGAAGGCGTGCGGCATCTGCGGGAGCGACCTGCATGGCATGGATGGACGCAGCGGACGCCGCATCCCGCCCATCATCATGGGACACGAGGCCGCCGGCGAAATCATCGCCCTGGGCGAAGGCGTCACCGGGTGGAGCGTGGGCGACCGCGTCACCTTCGACTCCACCGAGTACTGCGGCGAATGCCCGGACTGCAAGGCGGGATTCGTAAATCTGTGCAAAAATCGCCGCGTCCTCGGGGTCTCCTGCGGTGACTACCGCCGTCATGGTTGCTTCGCCGAGCAGGTGGCGCTGCCCCAGCACATCCTCTTCCGCCTTCCGGATGAACTCAGCTACGAGAAGGCCGCGTTCGCCGAACCGGTGAGCATTGCGCTGCACGCGGTGAATCTTGCCCCCAAGCCCAACCAGGGCGCCCTGGCCACGACCACCCGGCAGGAATGCGCGGTGGTGGTGGGCGCGGGATTGATTGGCCTCCTCGTGCTGCAGGCGCTCAAGGCCCGCGGCTGGTCCCGAGTGTATGCGGTGGACCTCGATGATTCCCGTCTCGCGCTTGCGAAGAAGCTCGGTGCGGAGGAAGTCTTCAACGCCAAGGAGGAGAACCTCGCAGCGAAGATGCGCGAACTCGGCGGAGGCGACGGCCTCGATGCCAGCTTCGAAGTGGTGGGTGCAGCCCAGCCACTGGACCTCGCCATTCGCAGCGTGCGCAAGGGTGGCACCGTGGTGCTGGTGGGCAACCTCCAGCCGAACACCCCCTTCCCCCTGCAGGAGGTCGTCACCCGTCAGATCACCCTGCGCGGCTCCTGCTCCAGCGCCGGCGAATATCCGGAAGCCATCGAGCGCATTCAGGACGGCAGCATCCAGGTGGAGCCCCTGCTCAGTATCGTGGCACCGCTCAGCGAAGGCGCCCAGTGGTTCCACAAAGGCGTACAGCCGGGGAATGGCCTGCTCAAGGTGGTGCTGAAGCCGTGATGCAATCTCCTCGTCAATCGCAAAGGAAAAGCCAGTTTAAGAGCCGCAAAAGAACGCAAAGATCACGAAGGATGAGGGCCCGTGGATGCGGCTACCTCGAATGAGTTGGATGTGCCCAACGCCAAACTTTTTTGCGTTCTCTTGCGGCCTAGCAAATCCGGCCTGCATGCCCACCAGTGTGGACATGCCGATGCGCACACTGGGTCACTCCGGCTTGTAGTACCGGCCCATGTATTTCAGGATCTCCGCACGGAGTTCTTCACCACCCACTTCACCGTTGTGGCGCCAGATGACTTTGCCGTCCGGAGCCACCAGCACGGTGTGCGGCAGGGGGCCGGGCCACTCGGGATCCAGGGCGTTCACCAGAGCATCCTGGCTGGGGCCGGTGTAGATGTAGCTGTTGGTGGTGCGATTCTCGGCCTTCAGAGAGGCTTTGATTTTGTCGGGCATGGCGGCCTGGTATTTCTCCAAGAAGGCCTTCACCTGATTCTTCATCTCGGGGCGGTCCATGCTGATGGTGATCATCTCAAAATCGCGCAGGCCGAATTTGCGGGCGGTCTTGGCGAGTTCGGGAAACTCCTCGACGCAGGGCGCACACCAGGTGGCCCAGACATTGAAGAGGCGGACTTTCTTGGTTCCGTTCTTACGAAGCGCGGCGACGCCATCCGCATCGATGAGTTCCACGTCCACGGTGGCCTTGGCCCATTTTTCGTCATCGGCCGCCACGGCGGATTTTTTGGTGAGCCACTTGGTGGAGCAGCCGTGCACGCGGGTCTCGGCAACCGGTACCGGCTTTCCGGCGAGCAGGGCATCGATGGCATTGCGGGCATCGTGAGATTTCACGGTGGCGGAGTCCTCGTAGCGGGAATCATCGAGTTGTCCCTTGTAGGCCAGCTTCCGCTTTGCATCGAAGATGAAGATGTGCGGCGTGGCGAGGCAGCCGTACGCCATGGCCATGGCCTGGGTCTCCCCATCGTAGAGGTAGGGGAAATTGAAGCCCTGCTCCTTTGCGTGCAGCTTCATTTCCTCGAAGCTGTCGTTGTACTTGGAATAGCCCAGTTCATCCGGCCGCAACTCCACCGGGTTGTTGGGATTCACCGCCACCAGTCTCACGCCCTTGTCCTTCGTGTCATCCATGAGCTTCTTGAGCCGACCCTCTGCCGCTTGCGAATCAGGGCAGTGATTGGACATGAAGGCAATCACGAGGATCTGCGCGTCCTTGTAATCGTCCAGCGTGTGCGTCTTGTCATCGATGCCGGGCAGCGAGAACGGCGGCGCGACATCGCCGATGGCCAGCTCGCGGAAGGCCTCGGGCATGCTGGAGGATTTTTTCTTCGCGGGAGCAGGTACCTGAGAGCAAAGCATCCCGGCAGTGCAAATGAGCGTGAGAAGAGGGAGCAGTGATTTCATGCGGATGGGATGAGTTAAGATTCGAAAATCATCCTACACCTCAAACTCATCCGCCGGGTCAAACGGCGGCATGGGCACATTGATGATGCGCAGGTTCCCCACGGCGCGGTGCACGCAGCCGGGGCGGATCATGATGCTGGTCATGGGCTTGAGCGGGATGCGCTCACCATCCGCCTCCAGATAGCCTTCGCCCTCCAGCACGATGTAGATCTCCGTCATCTTCTTGTGGTAGTGGAGCTTGCTGTCCACCGAGATGTCCGTGAGGTGCACGCTGGCCAGGGTGTTCCATGGCTCCTTGAAGGCGCGACGCGCCTGGCCGCAGGGACACGGCGTGGGAGGAATCTCGTCGAGTTGGGCGACAGAAAATCGCTTCTGGGCGGTCGCAGCCTCGGAGGCAGTGGCAGTGACAGGGGCGGACATGTTGAGGCAACGAAGCAGGCCCCGGCGATTTCACAAGGAAGACGAAGATCCCTTGGTTTTCAGTGACTGAATTCTGAACACTGCGAACGGAAAACTGGTAACACCTGTCATTTCGCCGGCTTGACGCTCCGGGTCAGCGTAAACGGTGCGGTCAGTTCCAGGGTGGATCCAGCAGGCAGTTTGGGATCATTGGCCTTGGCGCCGGAAATCTTGAGGGTGCCACTCAGGTTCATATCCACGTCCACCAAGTCACGCGGTTCACGCCAGATATCTCCGTGCACTTCCAAAGTGATGGCGGCGGGATTTTTCTCACTGGGGGCGATTTTGAAGAAGCCAGTCGCTCCGAGCCTGGCGCAGCGGGAGCCCGCCTTTTCCTCCACATCCACAAAGGTGAAGTTCAGGTCAATGGTGAGCGGCGACGCGGTCTTCCCATTTCCCTTGGTGAGAAAGGACGTGTCCGCCTTCCAAGTTTCTCCTTTGCGCCGCGCCTGGGGGCCATAGAGAGCCGGCCACAGAGCGAGTAATCCCGTGCGGCTGGCAAAGGCGTCGAGCGCTTTCTGCTCCTCGGGTGAAGGCTTCACATCCTTGAACTCAAACTGCCACGTATCCCGGTCTTTCTTTCCCAGCATCTTCTTCCCCAGCAGCGCGCCGCCCTGCATTTGATCCGCCGTCTGCCCGAGGAACGCGAGCGTGCCCTGCAAGGTGCTCTCAAG
>JAEYUU010000405.1 GCA_023429545.1 Verrucomicrobiota bacterium | reverse complement strand
CGACTGCTGCCCTGGCTGCTGTTTGGCGCGTACTCGATCGCCACAGGTTGCCTCGTCGCGGTGGGACGGATGTGGGCATCCACGAATGGGGATAACGCCATCGCGCCCCGCTACACGATCCATCCCGTGCCGCTCACGGTTTCGCTGGTGGTGCTCACCTGGCTGATTGTGCGTGACTGGCAGAAACATCGCGAGCACCCCGTGCCGGCGGTGAATCGCGTCATGCTGGCCATGGCGGTGGTGCTCTGCTGCGTACAGGCCGCCTCATGGGTGCATGGGCAGCACCTCATGGAAATGTGGCAGTCATCCCGCCTGCGCGGCGCCGTGACCACCCGGTTCATCAAGGTCATGCCCGAGATGGACAACGTGGTGCCTCTCAATCCCCACTACGCCATCCTTGCGGACAAGCTTGGGCTGCTGGATCCTCCCCTGCTCAAGGATCGTCAGCTCAACAACTTCCGCCTCGCCCCAAAACTGCTGAGCACGAATACCGCCCGGTTCAACAACATCGAGATCGGCGTGGACGACGACGGGTTCTATGGCATCGCCGAGGGTTATGCCTGCCTGTCTTCACGAAAACGGGTGGCTGATGGTGTCTTCCTCACCCGGCGTATTCCAAAGGAAGGTCGCTGGGAGATTTTTCATGTGGAGCAGGTGACGGGCATGCCGCTTTTCCTTGGGGAGCTTTTTTCCAAGGACACGCAATTTGTGCATGTGCCGGGGCACAGCGTATCCCAGGAAGTCCTCGCAGGGTTCTCGGGAAGATTCCGGTTCAACCAGATACCTCCCGGCGTGCATGACATCATGGCTTGGGCTTACGACTCCAAGCGCAACACGGTGTTTCCCATCTCCGGGTTCTTCGAACTAGATACCCGGGGCGCCCGCCCCCGCCTGAAGCGGCTGGGCACCAATCCGGCGGCAGTGCACTTGAGCAAGTTCCTTGAGGGCGGCGACAAGTCACCGTAGTCGCTGACCGGTCGCATTCACTCCTCACCGCCGGCGGCATCTGGGGACGGCTTCAGGCGGAATCCCTGAATGCTGGTCTGGCCCTCGTAGGAGTAGATGCGCTGCACATCACTCACCTTCATCAGCAGCCAGGGGGAGGCAATGTTTTCACCGTTCTTCGTGTAGACAATGTCATCCGCGACATACACACACGAGTGGATGGCATTGCCCTGCACATTGAGAAACATAAGGACGTCACCAAACTCAAAGGGCGCTTCAATGCGGTTGTAGTTCTCCAGCACGGCGGAGGTAGCGAGGCGGGTGTCCAGATAGTATTCCCTGGGCTTGTAGTTGAAGAAGTTCAGCGACGTCCAGTGGCAATCCGGCATGCGGCCCATGACCGCCAGCTCCATGGGGGGGTAGCCGTAGAGAAACCTCCGGGCGAGTGAGGGTAGCAGATGTATCACGTCCAGCTTGTTGGTGCCTTCCGTCTCGAGGGTCGAGGTCACGAGTGGCTCGATGTCCTTGTTGCGCTTCCGTCCGCTCCAGTAACGCACCACGTTTTTGAGGTCCGTGCTGTCATCGATGACCAATTTGACCATGAGTGAGCGCGTCCGGGTCATGGTCTTGAAAAAGTCCCTCGCCTCGGCATCTGTCTTCACATAGTTGAGCACGGCGGAAAGGTCGCTGAAAGCGAGCACCTCTCCACGCATGTAGGTGAATTTCTTGACCACCTCCCGCACCTCCTCGTTCAGGCGGGACTGCCCGAGCCACTGGTCCACGCTGCCGCTGGTGATGAACACCGGGTTGGCGTAGAACTCATTTTCCGGGCTCTTGGCCAGCACCGCATAAATCACCGAGCGCTGGGCCGGGGTCATGACGGTAAGATCCGGCAGAGGGGGGAAAACGGTGATGCGGCCACCACGGTTGATGCAGTTCTTGGGATCCAAAAGATAATCCTGCAATGCCTGGGGCAGGGTGGCGCGGGTGAAAAGGGTGCGCAGACTGGTCTCCGTCTCCCCGGGGAACTCCCATTTGGTCACCGAGTTTGGCATCGGAAAGTGCTCAATAAGGTTCTGAGGCGCCTCCAAGTAGATATAATAGTACTCCAACTGACCCCAGGGACCCGCATTGCAATGGTAAACCTTACCAAACGTCTCCTGAACCGGACTTGCAGGTGGCTGTGGTGTTTCAGCGCGCACCGCACCGGAAATTCCTGTCATGCAAAAACCAAGGCAACTGACAAGATGGATGGCGGAGGTTTTCAGGGAGCAGGAGCGGTACATCATTGAGGGGTATTCAGCAGGGGGCTTACTTGTGTGAAACGGATGGCCTTTGTCAATCATAGGCCTCGGAACGTTGAAAACTGCTTTTCGCACACCATAAGATTGTCAATTTCCGGCAAATACGCTCTAATCGCGGCCTTCATCTGAATAAATGCCCGGAGGACCCCCACTACCACTGCCCAAGCTCAACTCCGCCAGGAAGGCTCTTTGCCCTCTCCTGCTGGCAGGATGTGCGTGGTATGGCACTCTGGTCCCCCTGACGGCTGGTCCTGCGGGCACGCCCGCCTCCGCAGTGGCAGAAAGGGAGGTGGCACGGCGCGCCGCGCTGATGCAGCAGGCAAGAACATTCATCGCGGAAGCCGCGGTACTGGAAGGCAAAGGCGACCATGGGGAAGCGGCCTCGCGCTATCTTGAAGCCTGGAATCTCCTCCCCAATGCCCCCATGGCTGCCGAGCTGCGGGCAGAAGCCCGGGACGGATACTCACGCACCGCCGTGCTGCATGCTAAAAAGCTGGCCAAAGAAGCCAGGTATAAGGATGCACGCGCGCTCTTGAAGACCATCCTCGCCGCGGACTTCAATCCCGGCTATCACGATGCCGTGCGCCTTGAAAAGGAGCTTGATGACCCGGACCGCTACGAGCCTGCTCTGTCGCCAGCCCATCTCAAGAACGTGGCCACTGTGGAGAACGAGCTCCGCATGGGCTGGAGTTACCTGAACCTTGGCGACTATGACCGGGCCAGCGAACGTTTTAAAGACGCCTTGAGGACCGACCCCTACAACAAAGCTGCCCGGAGGGGCATGGAACAGGCAGAGCAGCACAGGGCCAGGTACTTCGATACTGCGCGGGATCACAATCGCGCCAAGATGCTCGCCCAGGTGGATCAGCAGTGGGAGGACGCGGTCCCTGCCGACGTCTCCAAGCTGTTCGGGGCGTCTGTGCAATTGGGGGTGATGGGTGGCACGCGGGAGTCCAACCTGGTAAAGCTGCGCACCTTCATGGTGCCCATCATTGAGCTGCAGGGCGCCGGGTTGGAGGAGGTGGTCGAGTTCCTCCGCATCCGCAGCAGAGAGCTGGATCCGCAGAAGAAGGGTGTGGACTTCGTGCTGAAGGTTTCCCAGGAAGCTGCTCGCAAACCCGTGACACTCAACATGGTGGGAGTGCCTCTGGAGGAAGTGCTCCGCTACGCCACCGAGATGACTGGCACCGTCTACCGCGTGGACGAATATGCCGTGACCATCACTTCACGCGCAGAGAAGTCTGAGACTCTGATTTCCCGCAGCTACCGTGTCCCGCCGGACTTTATGCAAAATGCCCCTGCTGATGGTGCCGGGGCTCCTCCTGCCAATCCCTTCGACACGCAGACGGCCCCGGCAACGGGATTGACCATCCGCCGCATGGGCGTGAAGGAACTCCTCGAACAGCGCGGGGTGAAATTCCCGGAAGGAGCAACTGCCTCCTACAACCTTACGACAAATATCCTCTCGGTCCGCAACACCGAGGAGAACTTGGTCATGGTGGATACGTTGGTGGATGAGGCCTCCAGCACCGTGCCTAAACAGGTGGAAATCATGGTGCGCATGGTTGAAATCAACCAGAACCGGTTCAACGAACTCGGATTCGACTGGCTGCTTGGCCAGTTCAACCTGCCCGGCACTGACAAAATCTTCGGCAGTGGGGGCACGATAGGCAACCAGCGTTCGGGGTCCCTCACCAGCGAGGACTTTGGCATGGCGTATCCGAACACCAATGTGCCCGTGGGGGTGAACCCAGTTACCGCCGGATTGCGCAGCTCCGGGGCCATTCTTGGTGTGCCCTCGATCGATGGATTGATTGGCCGGCAAACTCCCCAGACGTTAGATTCGCGTTCGCCCGGTACCTTTGCCGTCACCGGCGTGTTCACTGATCCGCAGTTTCAGATGGTGCTGCGTACGCTCAACCAGAACAAGGGCATCGACTTCCTCGTCGCACCCAACGTCGTCACCAAGAGCGGCCAGCGGTCCCGGGTTTCCGTGGCCCGGGAATTCATCTATCCCACCGAGTTTGATCCCCCCCAGATCCCCCAGACGCTGGGTGCCACGGAAGTGGTCACCATCATTGGCGGTATTCCAGTCCAGGTTGATGTGTTCACCCCTCCGGTGAATCCGGTCACGCCAGCGACGCCGACCAGCTTTGAAATGCGCGAGGTGGGCGTGATTCTTGAGGTGGAGCCTCTCGTGGGTCCCGACAACCGAACTGTCGAGCTCAATCTCGTGCCCAGCCTCGTCGAGTTCGAAGGCTTCATCAACTACGGTAGTCCCATTGCCCTGACAGGCTCCAGTGTTCCCCCGAACGCCATTGCCACCGAGAACGAAATCCTGCAGCCCATTTTCCGCAGCAACAAGGTCTCCACCAACGTGACAGTCTACGATGGCCAGACGGTGGTGCTGGGCGGTGTGATGCTGGAGAAGCGCCAGGACATCAATGACAAGGTGCCCATCATTGGTAACATCCCCATCGTGGGTCGAGCCTTCCAGAGCCAGCTCTCCAACGTGGAGAAAAAGAACGTGCTGTTCTACGTGACGGTGAAAATTCTCGATCCAGGCGGCAACCGCGTGAATCCGACAACGCCGATTGAAGGCGTGGAGACAGTTGCGCGATAAGCCAGGCCAGTCCGCGCGGACGACAGCAAGAGACTCCCTTGAGATTCACATGGCGGCGTTCCAGGCCGGAGCAGTCTCTTCTCGACATTTCTCAACGGTCAGATTGGCAGCAAACGGACTAAAGAACTGGTGATGGGTGACTTCACCTCCTTCGAGGTGACCACGCCCAAGGCCCCACGTTTTTTGCGTTCTTTTGCGGCTGTTAAAAAAAACGCTGCCACCTACCAGAGCTGAATCTGCTCCCCGCCCTCTGGCGTGACGATTTCAGACTGGGGTAGCTCCCGGGCCAGGGCCTGCTGAAACCACGCTTGCGCGGGAGGATCGCCATGCACCAGAAGGACCTTGGCGGCGGCAACCTGCTTCACGTAGCCCACGATGCTTTCGCGGGTGGAGTGCGCGCTGAAATCAAAACTCTCCACACGAC
>JAEYUU010000404.1 GCA_023429545.1 Verrucomicrobiota bacterium | reverse complement strand
GCATCGTTCTGATGCACGAAGGCCGTGTGGCGGACAATGGTGCGAGGCTGGCGCCGCAGGTGCTCAGCGCGTTGCTTCGCTGGCTGGATGACAACGGGTATCGTTGCGTGCTGCCCTAGCGGCTGATTTATGAGCTTGGAATATAGATACACCTTCCAGGACGGAGAGAACGCTGGGGACCTGCTTCTGGCGCTCATTTGTGAGATACAACCTGAGAAGAAAGAAGCGTGTTACGAGTTTGTTGATCCCGATAGGCTTGCGCCAGTTTTTGCCCAGCTTTGGCAGGAGTCGCAGTACAAGCGCCCGCTGCGTTGTATCGAAGGTTTTCTCTCACGTACGCTCAAACCAAGTGGACTGAATACTCAGCTCCTCGAACTTTGGGGAGTGGATGAATTATTGGAGAACCAGCAACGAGTGGCCCCAGCTTGCAATCTTCCTCCGGAGTGTGGCATCGTTCAGCTTGGAAGCTGGACGGGCGAGTCGGATGGGGACGGCTGGTGTCTAGACATTGATGACAGGTCTATCCGTTGTGTGGATGTGGGATGCAGTTTTGACAATGTGACCGGTGTAAGAGCGCTTTCCTACGGGGTATTCTATTCTCTGTGGCACTGGATTGCCCACCTCCGATGCAGCGCATGGGAGCGCGGGTGGGTGAAGCGTATGTAGAGTTCATGTTTGTACGGCAACTGGTACAAGTGCGTGCTGCCCTAGCTGCGTTTCCGCCGGTACACGAGGAGGTAGTTGTTGAACACGGAGCTCTTTTGCGGCGCGTGCGTCTCCTTCACTTCCAGGCCAGCTTCATTCATCACGCTGCTCAACTCCTCCAACTGTGGATAGTGCAGGGGAGGGGACTTCATCAACCCGCAGGCGGCCATCGCCTTATCGGTGCCTGAGGTGAAGCGGTATCGCCAGCCGGCATCATGAATGCCACTGCGGATGATGAAGCATCCATCTTCGGCGACATGTGCCACGCACTGCTGTAGCAGACTGCGTTGTTCCGCAGCGGGCAGGTAGTGCAGCACGTCCAGCAGGCACACATGACCCTGCGTATCCGGCCACGGCTGCCGTGCATCCAGCAGGTGATACTGCGGCGCGGGTGTGTAGCGTGTGGCCACCTGCTGGGCAGGCCCTATTTTGGAGGCATCAAAGTCCACGCCGGCATAGCCGTTGGAGACACCGCACTCCCGCAGGTAGAATCCGAGCAGGCCGCGCCCACATCCGACATCCAGCACCGGCAGCTCCGCGCCGCGCAGCCATGGCAAGAGGGAGGCGAACAGGGGATCCGTGATGAGCTTCCACTTCACCCACTCCTGCTCGAACTTCGTCGGGAAATGACGGGAGATGCGTCCGGCGATGGCCTTGCGCTCTGCCGTCTTCACATCAACCAGGGGTCGCGGGTTAGAGAATATCCGGACCGTAGGGCGGGCTGGGGCTCAGGCGGGCGCGCAGGGCGGGGTCATCCAGAGCGCGGTCCACCACATCCTGCAGGGCACGTGAGGCCAGCTCGCGCAACATGGGCACCGGTGAGCCGCTGCCGGGAAGGTAGGCGCTGTTTTCACGCTCTCCGCTGTAGATGCGGCTGAAGACCACCTGGCCGCTGCTCGCGCGGACCACGTTCACACGAATCTTCGCATAGGCTGCGGGACGGATGACCTGGTCGCAGTGCAGGGTCAGGATCTCCCCTGTCAGCATGTAGGGAGCGCCACGACCGGACAGCATGCTACGGGAGCTCATGCCATGCGCAAAGGCGTTGCGTACCACCTGCTCCACCGGGATGCGGGTATTCACACGCTCCAAGGGCGAACCAATGGGGGTGCGCACCGTGCCGAGGTAGTAGCTGCCTTCGCGACGCATGTCCGAGAAACGCCCTGCGGAGAGCTTGCGGGGCCCCGGGGTGGCCTGCGAAAGCCCCGGCTGATAGTCGAGGCTCACCTCGGTCGACGAGCAGTTTGCCAGCAGCAGGCCGCCAGCCAGTGCCATCAGGCATCGCAGTAGTGAAGCGCGGAAAATCATGCGTTGGCTTTACCATGAAGCCGGAGTCGGATCAACACGCGATGTCCCGCGCGGATCGGATGCGGCTCCGGGGTTGCAGATTACGAAAAGGACAGCCAGGCCAGCGCACTCACGGCACGCGGAACACCTTGCCGGTGGTCGGATCCATGGCCAGCGAACCCGTGGGGAGTCCGGTCACATCCAGCTCATTGTAGGGCGGATAAGGGCTTTTCACGAGGCCTGCCTTGGTGGTTCTGGTGCCGGTCAGGGTAGCGCCATTGCTGGCGGGAGGGGTGCTGTTGGTGCTTCCGCCCGTGCCCTTGTCCTTGTTGGACGCTACCACCGTTTCCTTCTGGGTTTCCACAGGAGGTTCCTGTTTCGGGGTCTCCGTTTTGGTGGTGGTCATCTTCAGCGGCTGGATGTCCGGCTTGCTCTCCGGGATCGATTGCTCGACCTCCTTCTTCGGCTCGGACTTTTTCGAGAAGAGGCCCTTCGAGGGAGGAGGGGTTTCCTCCACCTTGCGTTCTTCCACAGGGGTCTTCTGTTTTACAGGCGCGGGCGGATCCTCCTGCACTTCGCTGCTGCGCTGCCGTTGTGGGCGCTCAGGTTCGGGCGCCGTTTCCTTGCGCGGAGCGGTGTAGGGCATGTCCCGCTGCTGGGACAGATGATTCTGTGAAGGCGGTGGAGGGACAGGGCGCTGGTATTCCTCAAATTCATCATGCCCCGCGCCGGCTGGCGGGCGGTCCAGGTTGAACCGCTGGCCACCTTGCGCGCTGTAGTTCTGCGGGCGGTTGGAAACGGGAGGGGGTGCATATCCACGGTAGCGGGCGTCCGGTTCCTCGCCCCAAACCAGGTCCTTGACGAAATTCAGAAAACGCGTCCCGACGCGGGGCTTTTGTCCGCTGGGCGGATACTGCGCAAAGCTTGTGGTGGCGCAGGCACCCAGAAGGCACAACGCCAGGGCCGCTTTCGGCACGAGATGGCCAGGCTTGAGGGGGATCTTCATAGCAACGACAAAATGTGTTGATTGTCAAGAAATGCAAGCCTTTTGGCCCGCCGGAGATGCAATTTGTGGATGGATTTTTGGCACAAGCGATAGACGAATCGCCTCCCGCCTTATTCACTCCTCAACTCGTTCTCAGCAGCCCCTTCGCAGTGTAAGTCCCAAGAATTGCGATTTTCCGCAGCTTGCTCAGGCCTATGCGGGGACCGAAAATCTGAAAGCGTCGCTGCCGGATTTTCTCCAGAATCTCACCATACATCTGGCCCATCATCTCAGCAGCCAGCATGTGGCGCCGGTCTTCTTTGGGGAGGAGACGGGCCGCCTGGCTGAAATAACCTCGTGCGCGGTCGTGCTCCTGCAGCATCAACGCCTCGAACTCCGGTGTGTGGCGGCATCCCAGAAGGTCCGCGTCGCTCACGCCGAAGCGCTCCAGGTCCTCCTGCGGCAGGTAGACGCGGCCATTTCGCGCGTCCTCTGCCACATCGCGGATGATGTTCGTGAGCTGCATCGCATAACCCAGGGCCACGGCGTATTCTTTGCAGGCGGGATTCTTGTAGCCGAAGATCTCAATGCTCACCAGGCCCACGACGCAGGCCACTTTGTAGCAGTAGCCCAGGAGCTCCTCATAAGTGCGGTAGCGGGTAGTCACCAGATCGGACGCCACGCCATCCACAATCTCCGCCAGCAGGGCAGGGTCGATGGGGTATCGCTTCGGCAACTCAGCGACTTCAGCCTGCAATTCGTCGGGAGTTTCAAATCCGTGGAGGATGCCGTGCTTCCAGGCCTCCAGCGCGCGCTGACGTTCCGCCACGGTGTCCACCGGTTCATCTGCGATGTCATCAATGACACGGCAGAAGGCGTAGAAGGTCATCATGTCCTCCTTGCGCTGGCGCGGCAGGGTGGAGAGCGCGAAAGCAAGGTTCGACTTGCTGCGGCGCGCAATCTCACGGCCTACGGGGGCACGGCTTGATGTCTTTTCAGGCATTGGAGGATTCCTGTTCAAGATACCCACCCCTCAGCAGAAGCAAGGCAGCGCTCACGAAAAGCCAGCAGTGCAGCGCCGCATCGAGCACGCTGGCCAGCAAAAGGCGTGTCTCCATGCGGGAGGGCGGCAGCATCGCCGGCAGCAGATGCAGGGTGTACTGCAGCAGCACCAGCAGCGGCACCGCCGTCAGGGCCAGCATCAGCATGGGCAGCCACACGCGTCCCCACCAGCGGACGGCCAGTGCCCCTGCTTCAAGAAAATCGACCCGTGCCACCGCGGCTGCCAGCGGGAGCGGGCCCAGAAACACGAGGAACTCCGGCATCAGCCAGTCCCGCAGCGTGCTGGTGGTGGTGTCCGTGCGCTCCGCCATCCACCACCAAGCGGCATGAATCACCGCGAGCACCAGGATGGTTCGCCAGCGTGCCAGTGCCGGCCGCACGGCGGCATCTGACATCACGGATTCACGCGAGGCCACGAGATAGCAGCAAAGCCACATCTGGCCCGTCGCGCTGACCAGCCCCATGCCCAGCGCACCAGGCACCGTCCCCGGGAAAATGGGCGGAGGATAAATCGCCTGGTGGAAGAGCAGGGCAAAGCGCTGCCAGCCCCGCGCCGCGCAGTCCAGGAAGACATCCGGCCATGGAGACAGAGGCTCCGCCACGACGGGTGGAGGGGGCGCACCGGTGCGGAGGCTCCACGCTTCATGGAACATCAGGGAGGCCATCAACCACAGGAATGGCGCCGGATGCCGCCCCAGCCAGCCGAGTGCATCGCGGAACAATCTTGCCTGCGGGTGGATCACCAGATGCAGCACCACGCACAGGGCAAACGCCGCCAGCCAGAGAAATGGCTCCATTTCACCGGGTGGCATCGTACTGGCTATGAGGGGGGCGCCAACCAAAACGGCGCCATGTTGAAGCGGGGATGCACTGGAGCGCAAGCGTGAAGGTGCAAAGGAAGCGGTAAGAAGTAAGACGGTGAATCGCACGATGGTTGCGGTCTCCCCGCGCTTGCATTAACGGAGTTCGTGCGATGCCTGCACTAAAATGAGCACTCACCGCGGTCTGCTTCATCACCTCATCATCACTGTTTCCAACGTTTCGCGGTCGGCTCCGTTTTACGACGCCATGTTCCGCCACTTGGGATACGAACTGGGCGGCAGCAGCCATGGTGAAGGGTATGAGTATGAGGACTGGAGGAGAACGGATCAGGACACCCCCCACGAAATC
>JAEYUU010000443.1 GCA_023429545.1 Verrucomicrobiota bacterium | reverse complement strand
AGCTCAGCCAGCTCCGCCAGACCGCCGAAGTGGTCCACGTGGAAATGGGTGATGATTACGTGGTCGATCTGCTTCAGCCCGGCGATCTCGGTGGCAAGTTTGTGAATTCGCCCGGCATCGCGCCCTCCCGGGTTGCCGGTATCGATGAGGATGGACTCACGCTCCGGGGTCACCACCAGCGTCGCGCCCCCGCCTTCCACATCGACCCAGTAAATCGAAAGTCCGGCATGGCCAGGTGTTTTTGATTGAGCGTGAAGACTTGGTGACGCGAGGGTCAGAAGGGATAACAGGCCGGCAACGAAGGAGCGACGGGCGGATTTCATGGGGAAAATTCGGGCTGGTGCGAGCCTAAAAGAGCCTGCAGGCCGATGGGAACACAAATCCAGAGCCAGGCTGAAAAAGGGGCGCTGGGCAGGGGCGGCACTGCCGGGCTGGTCAGCCGCGAATGATGACCAAATTTCAGCCCTGAAGTCACCGTCAGGTTGCCCGCCACGGCGTGAAGGAGCCGGAGCGACAGCAGTTCTTTCGCAGACGTTCAAAATTCTTCCATTCCCGTCTTGCAATCGTCAGGCGCGTCTCTAAAATGGAAGACCCTTGTGAAATTTTTCACAAGCGCTGAAACTTCTACCTCATGGGCAATTTCTTTCCTCGCTGGAGCAACTGGGTGCCGCTGCAAATCGCAGTCTGCCTCGGGTTTTTGGTGGTGGGTGCGGTCGTTGGCGCGACCTACTATTTCACGCCAAAGTACACACGTGTGGGATATGAGCCGACACAGCCCGTCCCCTTCTCGCACAAGCAGCACGTGGGTGAACTCGGCATGGATTGCAAATACTGCCACTCCTACATTGAGCAGTCCAGCCATGCGAACGTCCCCACGAACCAGACGTGCTACAACTGCCACGGCCCGGACAAGGCCCAGGTGAAGAAGGACAGCCCCAAGCTGGAAATGGTGCGCAACGCGGACAAGAGCGGCACGCCCATCCATTGGACCAAGGTGCACAAGGCGCCTGACTATGTGTACTTCAACCACAGCGTCCACATCGCCCGCGGCGTCTCCTGTGTGAGCTGCCACGGCCAGATCAATGAGATGGAAGTCGTGAAGCATGCCGAGCCGCAGAGCATGGGCTGGTGCCTCGATTGTCACCGCAATCCGGAAAACGCGCTCCGTCCGCTCGATCAAATTACCAATCTGACGTACAAGCCTGAAGACCTTGCCCGCGACACGTTCTACAAGAACCTCCAGTCAAAGGGCGCCAAGGTGGAAGACCTTGCGCAAATCATCCTTGGAGACAAGAAGGGTGAACCTCTCCCCGGTGATGTCAGCGGCCTCGTGGCCCTCGCCGAGAAAACTTACGGACCAAAGGTGACGCAGAAA
Source organism: Verrucomicrobiota bacterium (assembly GCA_023429545.1). Taxonomy (GTDB): domain Bacteria; phylum Verrucomicrobiota; class Verrucomicrobiia; order Verrucomicrobiales; family Verrucomicrobiaceae; genus Roseimicrobium. The sequence continues at coordinate 5,207 of JAEYUU010000443.1, read as the reverse complement.
GAGGTCGGCACCCAGCTCAAGCACAACTGGCGCATCGCTGCGCCGGAAGACTGCACTGCCTGCCACCGCTAACATCCCGCGCCCGCCCTGCTCAGCATGAAACGCATCTGGAACCATCCCGAAGTGAAATCCGAGCGCCGTTACTGGCGCAGCCTCGGTGAATATCAGCAGACGCCTGAATTCACGGAGAAGCTCGGTCGCGAGTTCGATCCTGGACTGGCCACGATGGGTGAAAAAGAGGGTGAAAACTCCCGCCGTGACTTCATGAAGATCATGGGTGGGGTCGCCGCCATGGCCGGTCTGGCAAGCTGCCGCCGTCCCGTGGAGAAGATTCTTCCCTTCACCAAGCACGTGGAGTGGGTCATTCCGGGCAAGGCCCTGCTGTACGCCACCACGATGCCGCGTCCATGGGGTGCCACGCCCATGGTGGTTGTCACCCATGAAGGCCGCCCGACGCATCTGCAGGGGAATCCACATCACCCTGGTGGCGGCGGTCTCGACATCTTTGCGCAGGCCTCCGTGCTCGACTTGTACAACGACGGCCGCGTGAAGCACGTCTCCTACAAGAAGAAGGAATTCTCCTGGGCCGAATTCCAGAAGCAGGTCCGCAAGTGGTATGAAAACGGCTGGACCAAGGGCGGCGGCGAAGGCCTTGCCATCCTGACCAGCCCGAGTTCCTCACCCACGCGCACGGCCCTGTATCAGGACCTGGCAAAGACCTATCCGAAGGCCAGGATCTACAGCTACAGCCCGGTGGCCGGTGCTGGCGCCGCTGCCGCGGTGAAGGCGGGCTTCGGTGACAACGTGCAGCTCGTGCCGAACTTTGAGAAGGCGGAGCGCATCTTCTCCCTGGACAGTGATTTCCTTGGCCTCGACGGCTCGTCCGACAACGGCACGAAGCAGTTCATGAAGTGGCGCGGTCCTTCCAAGAAGGAGGACAAGATGAACCGCCTCTACGTGCTGGAGAATCGCTACACTCTTACGGGTGGCATCGCGGACCATCGTCTTCCCGTGGCGGCCAGCATGATTCCCCAGGCGGCAGCCGTGCTCGCCGAAGAGCTTGGCAAGGCGTTGGGTAATGCAAGTCTCTCCCAGTCCGCCTCGGCTCTCGCTGCTGGCGCGAGCGAAGATCTCCGCAAGTGGATCGCCATTGCTGCGAAGGATCTCGCAGAGCAGAAGGGCAAGTCCCTCGTGCTCGCCGGCGCCCGTCAGGGTGAAGCGGTGCAGGCGCTGGTGCTTGGCATCAACGAAGCTCTTGGCGCACTGGGCTCCACGCTCGACGCCTTTGCCATCGACACGGTGAAGACCGCGGGCGGTGTTGCCGAACTGGTGGCTGAGATCAAGGCCAACAAGATCAAGCAGCTCATCATCACTGCGGAATCCGACCCTGCCTACGACGCCCCTGGCTTCGAAGAAGCAGTGAAGGCCACCACCGACATGACCGTGGTGCAGCTCACCCTGCGTCCGAACCACACCACCCGCATCTCCGGCTGGGTGCTTCCGGCGGCGCATTATCTCGAGTCATGGGGTGATGCCCGTTGCACGAACGGCACCTACGGCATCTCGCAGCCGATGATTCAGCCGCTCTTTGGCGGCGCCTCGGAAATTGATTTCCTGCTGGCCATCCTGGGCCGCAAGCGCATTGGTCCGGCTCCTGAGCCGGCGCCCGTCGCCGCGGATCCGAAGGCTGCTCCTGGTGCCGCACCCGCGGCTCCCGCTCCCGCCGCCCCCGTGGCGGAAGAGTCCGACCCTGCCTATGAAGCCGTGAAGGCCACCTTCGCGAAGCTTGCCGGCGGTTGGGATGAGGAAAAGTGGAACATCACCCTGCGCGATGGATTCCTCGCTGGCTCGACCGCGACGAAGGCCACCGCCTCCGTGAATGCCGGTGCGCTCGGCGGACTCGTCTCGGCCGGCAAGCCTGCGACCGCCCCCACCAAGGACGCTTTTGAAGTCGTGCTCACCGCGGACGCGAGTGTTTACGATGGTCGCTACACGGACAACGCCTGGCTGCAGGAAGCTCCAGACCCCATCACGAAGCTGACGTGGGACAATGCCGCCTGGCTCAGCGTGCGGACCTTCCGCGAGCTCGGCCTGGAGAGCGACGGCGATCTCGTCAAGGTGACCGTGAACGGCAAGGACCTCACGCTCCCCGCCATCCAGTGCCCCGGTCATGCGCATCATTCCGTGACCATCCCCCTCGGCTACGGCCAGACGGTGGGTACGGATGTGGGCAAGAATCGCGGATTCAATGCCTACCCGCTGCGCTCCAGCACGGGCGATTTCATCTTTACCGGCGCCACGGTGGCCAAGGCTGATGGCACGTACGAACTCGCCATCACCCAGGACACGTACACCATGGAAGCCCGCGCCCAGGTGCGTGAGGGTTCCAAGGACCGCTTCGACAAGGACGAGGACTTCGCCGCCACCGAGGGCATGGACTCCCACATCCCGCCGGTGATGACCCTGTACAAGGGCCGCGTGGGCAGGAAGAGCGAGGAGAATCCGAACGGTTTCGACTACGAGAACGAGCACCAGTGGGGCATGGTCATCGACCTCTCCAAGTGCATCGGCTGCTCCGCCTGCATCGTGGCCTGCCAGAGCGAAAACAACATCGCGGTGGTCGGCAAGGAACAGGTGCGCATGGGCCGTGTGATGCAGTGGATCCGCATGGATCGCTACTTCTCCACGAGCGATGACGTCAAGACCGACCCGAGCCTCGAAGAACTGGACAACCCGGAAATGGTCAGCCAGCCGGTCGCCTGCCAGCAGTGCGAATCCGCTCCTTGCGAAACCGTCTGCCCGGTGAACGCCACGGTGCACACCGCCGATGGTCTCAATGCGATGGCCTACAACCGCTGCATCGGCACCCGTTACTGCGCGAACAACTGCCCGTACACCGCGCGTCGCTTCAACTTCTTCGACTGGAACAAGCGCAATCCCTTCATCAAGACGGAAGTTGCCGGTATCAAGATGAGCAACCTCAAGGCGGGTCCCTTCGGTGAGAAGGCTCCGCAGGAAGTGCAGCAGCTCCAGAAGAATCCGAACGTCACCGTGCGCATGCGCGGTGTGATTGAGAAGTGCACCTACTGCGTGCAGCGTCTTGAAGAGGCGAAGATCCGTCAGCGCCGCATCGCCAAGGACGACGCCACGAAGCTGCGCATCCCGGACGGCCATCTCAAGGTGGCCTGCCAGGCTGGCTGCGCCGCGGATGCCATCAGCTTCGGCGACCTGGCCAATCCAGAAAGCGAAGTGGTGAAGGCCAAGGCCAATCCCCGCAACTACGAAGTGCTCAAGTACATCGGCACGCGTCCCCGCACGAGCTACCTCGCGCGCATCCGCAACGTGAACGAAGAGCTTCTGAAGCTCGACACCCGAGCCCGCAAAGCTGGCGAAGCGAGCCTTTACAACATCTGATTTCCTGACCCGTACCCGTCATGGCGCATACCGCGACAGCATCCTCTGAAGCCCCGGCCAAGCCGCGCATCCTCGAGCGCGAGCCGCTGGTGCTTAACAACCGCAGCTACGCCTGGATCACGAACCGCATCTGCGGCATCGTGGAAAACAGGCAGCCCGCCCTCTGGTGGTGGCTGTTCCTCCCGTCCGTGCTGCTCACGGGCGTCATGGTCTTCGGCTTTGTGTACCTCATCTCCACCGGCGTCGGTGTGTGGGGCCAGAAGCAGCCGGTCGCCTGGGCGTGGGACATCACGAACTTCGTGTTCTGGATCGGTATCGGTCACGCCGGCACCCTGATTTCCGCCATTCTCTTCCTCACCCGGCAGAAGTGGCGTACCGCGGTGAACCGCGCGTCGGAGGCGATGACGCTCTTCGCCGTGATGTGCGCGGGCCTGTATCCCATGTTCCACGTGGGCCGCGTATGGATGGTGTGGTTCCTCGCCCCCGTGCCGAACGCGAATGCCGTGTGGCAGAACTTCAAGTCCCCGCTGCTCTGGGACGTGTTCGCGGTGTCGACGTACTTCACCGTGTCCGTGCTCTTCTGGTACCTGGGTCTCGTCCCTGACCTCGCCACCCTGCGTGACCGCTGCAAGGCGGGCATCAAGAAGACCCTGTACGGCATCTTCGCCCTCGGCTGGCGCGGTGGCAACCGGCAGTGGAACCACTATGAAATGGCGTACCTGCTTCTGGCCGCCCTTTCCACCCCTCTGGTGCTCTCCGTGCACTCCGTGGTGTCCTTCGACTTCGCCACCTCGGTGGTCCCCGGCTGGCACACCACCATCTTCCCGCCCTACTTCGTGGCAGGCGCCATTTTCGGCGGCTTTGCGATGGTGCTCACCCTGATGATTCCCGTGCGCTCCATCTACGGACTGCAGGATCTCATCACGTCGAAGCACATCGACAACATGGCCAAGATCATCCTGCTGACGGGCAGCATCGTGGGCTACGCCTACTGCATGGAGCTCTTCATGGCCTACAACAGCGCCAGCAAGTATGAAGGGGACGCCTTCCTCCTGCGCACCATCTACGGCCCGAGCTGGCCCTACTACTACGCGATGTTCTTCTGCAACGTGATTGCCCCCCAGATTTTCTGGTCCAAGTGGGCTCGCACGAACCTGATCATGGTGATGGTGGTGTGCATGTTCGTGAACGCGGGCATGTGGTATGAGCGCTACGTGATCATCGTGACCACCTTGGAGCGCCACTTCATGCCGGGCTCCTGGAGGACCTTCGACGCCACCTGGGTGGACAACTGGACCTTCATCGGCACCTTCGGGTTCTTCCTCATGAACTTCCTTCTGTTCCTCCGCTTCCTGCCGGTGATCGCCATCGCGGAAGTGAAGGGCGTGGTGCCCCAGTCCAACCCGCACCATGACGACCACGGCGAGCGCGGCGTCCACGAACTGCAACCCGGTGTGTTCGGCAATCCTGAACTGCCCAACAAGGCCTAACCACCGACGAGGAGACTGAATCATGGCGAAGACCACCCTCAAACGAGTACACGGCTACCTGGCGGAGTTCGACAGCGCCTCGGACGTGTATCATGCCTCCGAGAAGCTGCGCGACGCGGGCTTCCAGCGCTGGGATGTGCACTCCCCGTTCCCCATCCACGGCCTCAATGAAGCCATGGGTCTGAAACGCTCCACGCTGCCCTTCTATGTGTTTTTCGGCGGCGCGACCGGCACGCTCACGGCGTTCCTGCTGGCGTTCATCACCCAGGTCGGCATCTACCCCACGGTGGTGCAGTCCAAGCC
>JAEYUU010000394.1 GCA_023429545.1 Verrucomicrobiota bacterium | reverse complement strand
GCTGGAGAGTGAGGTGCGCCACCTGCGCGCGGCGATGAAGTCTGCCGGTGCGGCGCTGTCGGCAGCTGCAGCCGCCGCTGGTGGTGGTGATGGTGAGGGCCGTCTCGCCGCAGAAGCACGCGGCAGTGGCAGCAGCAACATTCCGGATGCGAACGCACCGGGCTCCCCCGAGGAGGAGCGCAACCGTTTTCACACCCTGTCTGCCGCAGGCCGGGTGCGGTTCGTGGAGGAGCTGCGGGCACGACAGCACGAGCTCTCCAACGCGAGCCCGGGGGAACGCGACGCCATGATAAAGGAGGCGATGGAACGCGCGCGAAATGCAGCAGATGACGCGAGCAGTGGCAGTGGCGGTGATGCGCTGCCCCAACTGCCGACGACGATGGATGATGCCAGGAGGATGTCCACCCTCCCGCCTGCCGTGGCTCCGACGGCGAACAGGGATGCGAGCGCTGCGCCTGCAATGGAACCACGCAGTACGGTGACCTCCACGGATGCATCGCGCCAGCGCTTCGAGGCGCTGAACGCCGAGCAGCGCCGGAGCTTCATGGACGAGATGCGGAAGAACCGTGAGAAGCTCACCAACGCCACGCCTGCGGAACGCGAGGCTCTCACAAAGGAGGCCCTGACGAAGGTGGAAAAGGAAGCGGAGAAGGAAGCAGGCGAGAGCGGTGGTGCCGGTGGTGGCAATGGCACTGCCGGCGAAGCGAAGGCACCGGCGAAACAAAAGCGATAGCGGCAGGACGCGGTCCGGGGTGGAACGTCAGCGTGGGCGGATGGCCATGGTATGGGCAGTGGACGAAGGGGCTCCGCCCTACCCCATGATGATTTGGCAATGCGTGCTCTTGTCCTTCCTCCTGCTCACGCTCCTTATCGTGAAACGGACGGGCATTCCCTTCGCTCCCGGAATGGTGCCACAAGGTGTGATACCACGAAATGCCCGGGGCCCCCGCTTCCGCCGTCCCATCCGGGACGGAACAACTTTTTGTCCACGTGATCCGGTGGTTCCCGGCCTGATTACAGGCCTGCACCACCGGCTAGCGCTCCGGCGTCCCTCCGGGACGAACTGAGTCTCGCTTCTGTCTCATCGGACGTTCACAGCTTTCCGGGACGAACTGAGTCTCGCTTCTGTCCCATCGAACGGTCACAGCTTTCCGGAACGAACTGAGTCTCGCTTCTGTTCCATCGAACGGTCACAGCTTTCCAGGTCGAACTGAGTCTCGCTTCTGTCTCATTGAACGGTGACAGCGATAATCAGAACGACCTACGAGGAGGAGCTGAATACATATGCGATGCAGTCCTGCTCCCGGTTGATGGAGACGTAGAAGTTCCGGCCGGTCCTGCTGCTGTAGATCCATATCTCGGAAGAGCGCTTCACGCGGGGCAGGGGCCAGCCTCGTGGCACGAGGTCCTGTCCCGCGGGGATGACCTCATCCGGTTCGCCGAGCTGCTGCCTGACCTGCGCTGGTGTGGGATCTGAGGCGAGGATGTTGAACGTCCGGTAATCGGTGGAGAGGTAGCGATAGGAGAGGACGAAGGAGCCGAGCACGAGGGCTACCTGCGACCCCGCGAGAATGATGAGGATGTGTCTTTGCATGGGGATGGCGATTGGCTTGGGGCTTGGGGCTTGGGGGGCACGTTTGGCGGAACGTCAGCGTGGGCGGGTGGCTACCTGGTGCAGGGGTGGACGAAGGCCCTCCGGGCTTCCAACGTATGCTATCGCTTCCTATCATGTACCATCACCATATATCCTGTCCCATCACAGTTGCATTTGCGACCCCGTTGTGGGGCTGAGCAGGAGCAGGAGCGGCCTCTGTTATGCGATCACGGGCGAGAAGGAATCCATGATGGGCTGGAAGTATTGCCGGGATGCCCCGTAGTCGGTGCACTCGTAGTCATGCAGGCTGGCGCGGACGAGCCAGGGGTAGCGGGTCATGCGCAGGCAGAGGATGCGGTAGCACCTGGAGTGCTCCAGGCAATCGCTGCCGGCAATGGCGGTGCCGTCTTCCTCGTGCTGCCACTCCTCCAGAATCTCCCAATGGTGATCGGCCATGGCATGGAGCTGGGTGATCTCATGGTCGCGCCAGGCGGCAAGTACGGCGAGTGGAGTGGCGTGTGGGTCCGTGCGGTCGAACACGGAGAGGTAGGCGCCCTTGGTGCCGTCCGCGGACTCGAAGTAGAAGGGCGCCGGTCCCCCGCTCAAGGAGGGCTTGTGGACCCAGTCGGTGGGCAGAAGGATCTGCCAGAACTCGGTGCCGATGGTGTTGTAGCCGGGCATGACATTTCTTTCTGTCCATTCACTTTTCCTGACAATCGGTAACACCCATTGCCTGGCTAAAACGGGTTGCGGAAAGGGCGAAATCCGCGATACTGTTCGCATGAACATTCTCCACCGTTTCACCGTCCTTCCGCGGACTTCGCGGGCCTGGGGATACTACTGAGTTTTCTTCTTAGCGGGCCTGGCTCCGGCGGTCTTTCTCCCATTGTCAGGGATGAGTGAACGGAGCCAGTCGGCGAGGGTTTTCCCCTCGCGTTTGGCAGCATCCATCATCGCAGTGGCCTCCTCTTCGGTGGCGTAGAAACCGACCATCCGTTTCCCGGCTTTTCTCTGGTTTGGCATGGGGTGACCCGACACCCTTTGAAAAGAGTCTTCAACATTTTTCTTGCGGGTGTCTGCACACCCACGATATTAGGTGTCTATCCACCCGACTATGAATGCAATCGTCTATGTGAATACCCCGCTGGAGGCTCCGGAGCATGCGGCTCTGGCGGCTCTGGCCAAGAAGGAGGGGCGGGCCAAGGGTCAGCAGCTCCGGCTCCTGGCCGTCCATGCGATGCGTGGGGAAGGTGGCGCTGGCGGTCCTCTTACCGCTGCAGGCTCTGCTGCGGCGCGGCTCCACGACCATGCAGGCACGCGGCGCAGCATCATCAGCACGGTGGGGAGTGGGGATGCGCCGCTGCCTGTGCC
>JAEYUU010000296.1 GCA_023429545.1 Verrucomicrobiota bacterium | reverse complement strand
GGTGACTGATGATCTCACCATCATGCCGGATCCGATTCTTACCGGGCGCAATGAGGACAAGCTGCGCGCGCTGGCGCAGAAGCATGGTGTGACGAAGTACACGACCAATCTCGACGCGGCCCTGGTGGATCCTTCTTATGAGATCTTCTTCGATGCTTCCGGCACACTGCAGCGCGCAGGATTCGTGGAGCGCGCAGTGAAGGCAGGCAAAGCCATCTACTGCGAGAAACCGACCGCCGTGGAAACGGCGGAAGCCATCCGCCTCGCGAAGGTATGCGAAGACGCCGGCGTGAAAAATGGCGTGGTGCAGGACAAGCTCTGGCTGCCTGGCATCCGCAAGTTCAAAGTGCTGCGTGATCAGGGCTTCTTTGGCCGCATCCTCAGCGTGCGCGGTGAGTTTGGCTATTGGGTATTCACCGGACTGGACGAGGATCAACCTGCGCAGCGCCCTTCATGGAACTACCGCAAGGAGGATGGCGGTGGCATCATCGTGGACATGCTGTGCCACTGGCGCTACGTGGTGGACAATCTCTTCGGCGAGGTGAAGTCGGTGAGCTGCCTCGGCGCCACGCACATGCCAGAGCGCCGGGATGAGCGCGGCAAGGTCTATCCCTGCACTTCGGATGACGCGTGCTACGCCACCTTTGAGACGGACACCGGGGTGATCTGCCAGTTCAACAGCTCGTGGACGGTGCGGGTGCGGCGCGATGACCTGTTCACCATGCAGGTGGATGGCACGCACGGCTCCGCCATCGTGGGCCTGCGCAAGTGCTGGGTGCAGGCATTGGGCAGCACGCCGCGCCCCATCTGGAATCCCGACATCGAGCAGCCAATCGACTTCTTCGGTGGCTGGCAGGAGGTGCCGGATGCGACGACGTATGACAACGCGTTCAAAATCCAATGGGAGATGTTCCTGAAGCATGTGGCAGTGGACGCGCCCTTCCGCTGGACGTTGCGCGAAGGAGCCAAGGGCGTGCAGCTCGCCGAAGCCGGGCTTGAGTCATGGGCGAAGCGGAGATGGGTGGAATTGCCGGCACTCTGACGGCATGATCGTGCAGTCTGCATCGGGATTTAGGTGAGGCGGAAGTTGCTGCACTTGCTGTTTGCGATTGGCAGGAAAGACGCGCAAGGACTTCGGTCCAACCGTGTCACCAAGGCAGTGCCTCCCGATTCCCAAGCCCCTGGTCCCCGTCCCGCTTCGTCGCCCTTTTGGAAGAAAGGGGTCATTGCCTGTCTTCTCATGGTCGCGGCGATTGTCCTGGCGCAGGATCTCACCGGCAGGCTGTTCGGCAAAAGGCAAACTGTCAAGCTTGCCCCGGCCAGTGAGAATCTCAAGGACATGGCCAAGCCACGCTTCCCGGCGGGCATGCCTGTGGAGGAGCATTTGCAGCGACAGGTCCAGGTCCGGCAGGACGGACGCCAGCTTCGCGGGCCCTACCGTTCGATGACGGACACCCGTGCTGCAGGTCCCGGCAGTTACATGTTCGGTGATAAAACCTTCTGGGTGATGCCCTACAAGAGCAAGGATGGAACTGCCGATCCCGCAGCCTCCCGGTACACCGTCTGGGTGCCCAAGCCCGTGCCTCACTGGCTGCGCTGGCCACTGTATCTGGGACTCGTCTGCCTGCTCATTCCCCGGGTGCGGCGCTACTATGCCACGCATCCCCTGGCGAACAACAAGCTGCCCTATCTCGAAGCACTGCGAGGTGTGGCCTGCCTGGTCGTGGTGGTCACCCACTTCGTGTGGCTCTTTTACCGCGAGATCAATCTTCCCGTCGTGGATGGCAAGCTGTGGTACGACATCATCTCGTTGCACCGGAATGTTCCCTTCGCCTCGCTGATCAATGCGGGTGGGTTCGCGGTGGACACCTTTTTTGTGCTGAGCGGGTTCGTGCTCTTTCTTCCTTTCGCCGGATCCAAGCCGGTGGACATGCTGCGGTTGAGAGAGGCCGTCTTGCGCAGGCCGGTCCGCCTCTTTGGCGTGATGGCCACGGTCATGTTGGCCGTGTGGCTGCTGAGGCAGAGTGGGCTCTACTACGAGAACAGCCACGTCCCGCCCAAGCACTGGACGGAGTTCCTGAAGGATCTGCTGCTGCCCTACACCACTTCACGGGAATACAGTGGCGTGTTCTGGACCATCCAATACGAACTGTGGGGTTCGCTCTTCATCTATGCCTTCGCCATGCTGGTTGGCGGCACCCGGGCGCGATGGCTTGCGTATGCACTGCTCCTCTGGCTGTTTCGATTTGAAGTCTATCCCAACTTCATTTTTGGTGCATTGCTGGCCGATTTGTTCAAAAGCTGCACCCTGCCCCAGTCGCTCGAATGGGGACGCCGCTGTGCGCCACTCATGTTTGTGCTGGGGCTACTGGTGGGATTGCAAATCGACCACGACCATCTCAAGCACGGCTTCGATCACTGGCTGGGCCAGTATATCCCGAACGTGCAGATCCTGTTTCCAAGCCGCAAGCACGGCCTGGTCGGCGCCGTGATGCTCGTCTCGGCCCTGCTGCTCTCGCCGTGGCTGCAGCGGCGTTTCACGCATCGCTGGCTCAACTCTCTTGGCCGCCAATCCTACTCAGTGTATGGCGTGCATGAAG
>JAEYUU010000265.1 GCA_023429545.1 Verrucomicrobiota bacterium | reverse complement strand
CCGCAGAAGAACACCGTGGATGCTGACATCCGGAAAGGGACCAATCCCTTCGTTCCGCCAACCCGGGCCAACAAACCCAAGCCCCCCGCAAAGAAAGCAGCCTAAACCTGCCGGATGATCATGCGGTGCCCACCATTTCCGGCGTGCCCTCCGGGACGCCATCCATTGGCTATCGAGGATCCGGTGGTTCCCGACCTGATTACAGGCATCCACCACCGGCTAGCACTCCACCGTCTCTCTCCGGGACGCATTGAGCTACCCTCCATTCGGGACGAACGGTTATGGCTCAACTAAAAGTGTTTTTAACCACGACATCTGGAGCCGCTTGATGAGCAGTAGCAGTTCCGCTCATCCGCGACAATCCAAGTCTCGGACGAAGGTAGGGGATGCCCCACGGACGGATGGATAGCATCCATCGATCTTCAGGAGAGAACTCCAGCATCATGTGGCTGGCGTCCTGCCACTCAATCCGTTCAAGGTTGAAAGAGCAATAGGGCCATCCAAGCCATCGGCGAGAAAGGAGGCGGAAGTCCGGTGTGCACAGGGTGATGTGAGTCATCTCCTCGAACGGGCAGTCGTGATCGGTGATGAACAGGTACCCGCTGGCGGTCTCGAACTGATGCCGAAGGACACTGCCTTCGAGGTGCAGTGGGACTGGAATGTTGTTTCTGAACAACTGGGAGTTGCCTTGCAACTCCTGTCCGTAGCTTGAGGATGCTCCCAGGGAGAACTCCGATAGCTCAATCATGACTGCGTACCATCAGGTGAAACTGATGAGTGCTCAACTGAATGTCTGCGAGTCGCCTTACCTCACCATCTGGCGATGCCTTGCGAAGAGGCCGTACTTGGGGCTGAAGATGTAGGCCAGGGCGAACATGACACCGAGCACCAGCACGATGGTGGAGCCGATGTTCCACCCGAGAAGGAAGGTCAGGAAGAACGCACTGATCGCGCCCACCGCGCCGAGGATGCCTCCCCCGAGGAAGATGGTGCGCGTGTTGTCGCTGCAGAGGTACACCGTGGCGCCCGGCGTCACCATGAGGCCGAGGCTCAAGATGCAGCCGACCGCCTGCAAGGAGGACAGCAGCATGAGAATCATGATGCCAAAGAGCGCATAGTTCAGCGCCCGCACCGGCACGCCGAGGCTCGCCGCCACATTCGCCTCGAAGAGATAGATCAGCAGCGGACGCTGCAGCACTGTCAGCGTCAGCACTGCGATCACAGCGGTGGCAAAGGCGATCCACAAATCTGCATCCGAGATGCCCGTGATGCTGCCGAAGAGCCACTCGCTGAGCTTCTGCGTGGTGGCGAGGTTCTGCAGCAGGATCAATCCACCGGCGAAGGCGGAGGTGTAAAGGATGGCCATGGCGGTGTCCTGATCCAGCCGCGAGGTGCGGGACATGAAGAGTGACCCAAGTCCGATGAACAGCGCCGCCATCACGGCGCCCGCGAGAGCGGTCCACTGGGTGAGCCCCATGAAGAGCACCGCCAGGGCGATGCCCGGCAGCAGCCCGTGGGAAAGGGTGCCCATCTTCAATGCCGACTTCCGCAGCACAACGAAGCCGCTCATGAACCCATTGGAAAAACCAAAGAGGGCACACGCTAGCAGGGCGCGCTTCGGCAGCGCGCCGTCAAGGAATTCGCCGAACTCGATCATGCGTAGGTGGACTTGATAATTTCTTCCGTGAACACGTCCTTCACCGGTCCGAAGGCGGTCTGCTGGCGTTTCAGCATCAGGACGTCATTGAAGATGCCGGAGACGGTCTGCAGGTCATGATGGCTGGCGATGAGGAGGCGGCCCTCCTTGGTGAGGTCGCGGAAGAGCTGCTCCAGCGTCTCCTGCGCGGGTTTGTCCAGCCCGGTGAAGGGTTCATCCAGGAGGAGCACATGCGCCTCCTGGGCCAGGGCGCGGGCGATGAAGGTGCGCTGCTGCTGCCCACCGCTGAGGGCGCTGATCTGCCGCTTCTGCAGGTCGAGCAGGTTCATGGCCGCCAGCGCGCGCTCCACGATTTCCTCGTCGTGTTTTGAGTAGCGCCTCCACAGGCCGAGGTTGGGATAGCGGCCCATCTCCACCAGACCGCGCACGGTGATGGGGAAGTTCCAGTCCACGTCGCCACGCTGGGGGAGGTAGGCCAGCTCATGGCTGCTGCGGGTGAGGGCCTTTCCACGCCAGAGAATGGTGCCCGCCTCGGGCCGGAGCAGACCAGCAAGCGCCTTGAGCAGGGTGCTCTTGCCCGCTCCATTGGGCCCTACCAGCGCCATGCTGCGGCCACACTCCGTGCTGAACTTGATGCCCTGCAGGGCCAGCACATCGCGGTAACTCACCGTCAGGTCCGAGACCTCCAGCCGGTGGTGGTGTGCCGCGCTGTGGGTGCTGTGCCCCCAGCAGACATGCTCGTGCGTGTGATCGTGGCTGTGCGCGTGCATGCGATGGTGCGTTATTGCTTCCACTGAAACTGATAGGGAGCCTTGAGTGCGGGGCCCGTGGACCAGTTGGTTTTCGATTTTGGATCCTTCTCGCTGGGTTCGAGATCGATGGTGACTGCCGTATCCGGTGTGCCTTCCGGCCAGGTGGCCCGTGCATAAATCTCCAGTCCATCCGCGGGAATGATCAGCGCTGTTTCAAACGAGAGATCCAGCTCCTGGGGTTTCTGCTGCTCTGGTGACAGCAGTTCCTTGCCATCGACCGTCAGTGAGAGCGTGGCCGGTTGGTGCGCCAGCCGCACACGGATGAAGGTGGCCACGGTCCCGTCCACCCGCTGCTCCGCCTTGACCAGTGCTACCGGAGTTTCATCAAGGCGCGCAAACGTGAGATGCGAAAGCGGGATGGCGAGCAGCGCGAATGCCACCGCAAAGGTGAGCACGTGAAGAGGAGGGAAGCCGCGCACGACAGGGGTCGGAAGTTAAGGGTTAGGCGTTATGCGTGATTCACGGGACGTCAAGAAAGGAGGGCGAATTGCCTTCGCCGGCAACGCGCCCTTCTTATCTGGTGCTCTGTACCGGCTCAAGGGAATGTACATTTACTGGGGCCTCAGCGCTGCGACGATGGACTCGACATTGTGCTTCAGCATGGCTTCAAAGGTGTGCGCCGCGGGGGAGGTGCCGTCCGCCACGAGGGGCTTGCCCACCTTCACGCCGGTTTCGCGCACGATTTCAGTCAGCACCTTGGGGTTCACCTGGTCGTCGGCGAACACGGCGCGGATGTGGTGCTCCTTGATGAGCTTGATGGTTTCCGAGATGTACTTGAGCGAAGCCTCATCCTCACGCGAGATGCCGAGCAATGGGATGGTCTTGAAGCCATACTCCTTGCAGAAGTAGCCGAAGGACGCGTGTGAGGTCACCAGCTTGCGCTCATTGCGGGGGATGGTGTTGATCTGCTCCTGTGCCCAGCTCTTCAGCGCGGCGAATTTCTGGCTCGCGGCCTCGGCGTTTGCCTTGTAGGTGGCGGCATTGGCGGGGTCGGCCTTGCTGAAGGAATCAGCCACCACGCGGGCGGCGCGGCGCATGTTGTCCGCGCTGTGCCACCAGTGGGGGTCGATGCCGCCGGCCGTGTGCGCCGGGCAGCACATGAAGATCTCACTTCCGGCTTCAATCTTGATGCTTGGAATCGTGCGTCCCACTTCCAAAATCTCGGCCGTTCCGGCGAAGGTGTCGGTGATCTTGGGCAGGTAGCTTTCCAATTTCTTGCCGCTGGCGAGGATCACCTTCACGCCTGAGGCGGCCGCGAGATCCTTGGTGGTGGGCTCGAAGTGGTGCGCATCCGCGCCCGGACGCAGCAGGTCCACCACCACCACCTTGTCACCACCGACCTGGCGGGCGAGGTCACCCAGCAAGGGGTGGAGACTGGCTACCTTCAACTGGGCAGGGGCGCTGGTGGTGCACGCCAGCGCAAGCAGTGCGGCGGCGAGTTTGAGCGGGGTTTTCATGGTGGCAGGAAGTGGGTGTATTTCTTGTGTTGCAGAAGGGCTACGCGCGATACGCGGGAAAAGAATCAGGGCTGTCAGCGGACTTCGCGGCTGCCCCAGTTGAAGCCCACCTGGGCCCAGACGCTGTGCTCGTCGCCAAAGTCATTGGAGTGGTCGAAATTGTACTGGGTGCGCAGATAGAGGGTGCGTTGCGGATTGAAATAATATGTCACGGATGGGCTCAAGCGGTAGCGTTCATCGAGTCCGGCGTCGGCGATTCCCTCCACGAATTCGCCCCGCAGGCCGAGTTCCAGGCCATTGCCCAGGCCATACGCCAGCGCACTGTAGATGCCGAATTCACTGAAGCTGCCGGACTCCACGTGGTATTCCTCATTCTGCTCTTCGTGAGGTGCACCCTGCTCCTCCTCATGTTCGTGAAGTTCTTCCGCCACGGCGTCGAAGTGCCGCAGCATGCCTTCCGTGCGCCAGCGGAGGTAGCGCCCGCCTGACTCGTAGCCATTCTCCCGCCACTGGTACTCGACATGCAGGCCGTACACCTGGGAGGTCTCGCCGAATTCGTTGTCTCCCCACGCGCCGCTCGCGCCGAAGCGGAACTGGTGAAAATCGTTGTAGTCCCAGTTGTTCGTCCAGTTCGCTGTCATGAAGGTGTCGTTGAACAGGGCACCTTCCGCTTCAAACGCGGGTTCTTCATGCTCATGCCCCTCGTGGTCGTGATCATGCTCTGGAGCCACGCCCACGCTCACACTGATGAGCGAGGTCCAGCTCACGGGCAGCGTCCACGTGACCTCACCACCGATGGTGTAGAGACCGTCGTCTCCCAGGAAGCGACCGTTCACGAGGTTGTTGTCCACGAAGTCCCACCCATGGGTGTGCGTCTGATTGTGGAAGCCGAAGCGGTTGAGGTAGCGGCCGCCCCGCAGTTCGAAGCCGCCGGGAATGTTTTTGATTTTGCCGAACCACTCTTCGAACTCGCCGTCCCAGTCGCGTGAGTCCGCTTCCTGGAAAAGGTGGTAGGTGCCAAAGGCCTCGAACCACTCCACCGGCCGCAGCGAAGCGCCGAACTCGAAGCCCTGGATGGTCCAGCCATCGCTTACGGCATCATGATGTCCGGCACCCAAATGCTCCACTTCATCCGCCGTGGTCCCGCCATAGACGCTTTGGAAATGGAGGTGGGGGAAGACCATGCCGCCAAGGCTGACGTTTTCACCGGTAAGCCAGTTGGGTTCACTGGAGTGGGTTGCTGGTGAATCGCCAGCGACGGGCGGGGCGGTGCCTGCCTGCAAGGATGAGGAGTTAAAAACGAGGGCAGTACAAAGCAGGGAGAGGCAGGTCAGCTTCATGAGGTTTCTCGGGAGAGTGGCATATTAACGTAAATGGGTCGCATTCGCCGTTCAAGTGCTTTTGCAATGAAATTGCGTTTAATGGGCGCGTAGGGATTAGCGCAAAGCAGCGAAGCAACAAAGGAAATGCAAGATGCGTGAAGAGACAGCTGTCCAATCGTACGAGTGCAGCCGAGACACTGAGTCTGCTTTTTCAGGGAGCTCTTTGCTGCTTTGCGTTCCAACTCATGGAGCTGGGTCTGCCCTGACTACTGACAGCACAGGAAGTCCTCAAGCTCGCTCACGGTGGTGTTGCCGAGCACGTCACCAGTGGGGCCGGAGCACAGGACCTGGCCCACGCCGTCGCGCACGCCCACGAAGGCGAGTTCATCGGCGACCTTGCGGGCCTGGCGCAGGTTGTGGGTCACTACCACCAGGGTGTGATGTTCCTTGAGACGAAGCATCAGTTCCTCAATCGCCTCCGTGCTCTTCGGATCCAGGGCGCTGGTGGGTTCGTCCATGAGCACCACTTCCGGCTTGCTGGCGAGTGTGCGGGCGAGACAGAGGCGCTGCTGCTGGCCCACGGAGAGGCGCAGGGCGGGTTGCTTGAGGCGGTCCTTCACTTCATCCCACAGCGCCGCTTCACGCAGGGCGCGCTCCGCAGTAGCGGGCCACTCGCGGCGGGAAATCTCGCCGAGGTGTTTCACGCCGAAGATCACATTCTGATAGATGCTCTTGGGGAACACCACAGGCTGCTGGAACAAGATGCCGATGCGGGCGCGCAACGCGTCAGGGTCCGTGCCGCTGCCATAGACGGGTTTCCCGTGGAAGAGCACCTGGCCGTTCACGCGGAGGTTTGGCGTGAGCTCGACTAGGCGGTTGAGGGACTTGAGCAGCGTGCTCTTGCCTGCGCCCGAGGGACCGATGAAGCCGAATATCTTTCCTGCGGGTATGGCCAGGCTGGCCTCCCGCACCAGGGTGCGGGGGCCGGCAGTGACCGTGAGGTCTTGAGTCTGGAGAATGACTTCAGCCATGATGCGCCTCCTCGTGAATCTTGAGCCGGGCTGGCAGGGCGATGAGGCTCAGGGTGAAGACCAGCCCAAGCATCACCAACGCCGTGCCCCAGATTTTTTCCGCCACACCGGGGTCGAACGAATCCTGTGCGAGAATGAAAATGTGATAGGGCAGACTGAGCACGGGGCTTTCCTTGATGCCCTTGGGCAGGGTGGCGCCCGCGAAGATGGTCGCCGTGAACATGATGGGCGCGATTTCACCCGCGATGCGCGCCAGCCCCAGCAACGAGCCGGTGATGATGCCGCTGAGGCTCTGTGGCAGAATCACCGACCAGATGATTTGCGACTGGCGAAGGCCCAATCCTGCCGCCGCTTCCACATACTTCGCGGGCAGTGTGGCCATGCGTTCCATGAGCGCGACCGTGACGGTGGGCAGCATGACGATGGCGAGCAGGAGTCCACCGCTGAGCCAGGACTTGCCCCAGCCCAGGTAGTTCACAAAGACAACGAAACCAAAGATGCCGCACACAATGGATGGCATGCCATTGACCACATGGAGCATGGTCTCCAGCGCGCGCTTGCGTTTGCCGTTTCGCAGATAGACGCGGTGCAGCAGTGCCAGCGAGATCGCCACCGGCAGGGTGGCCATGAGTGCCGTGAGCAGGAGAATGCCGGTGCCGATGATATTGTAGAAGATTCCGCCGCTGGCCCCTACGAGGCGGATCTGTTCGGTGAAGAAGGGCCATGAAATCGCGGGCAGCCCGCGCCGTGCGATGGTCCACACCAGCCCCGCGAAAATGCCGCAGCACACCAGGGCACAGAGGAACGTGATGGCGCGGAAGCAATGGTGGACAAGCTTACGACGCATGGCGGCTGCGGGAGAAGGACTGGAGTGAAACGCTGGCCAGTGTGATGCCGGCCACCATGAGCATGAGCACCTGCGCGAGCCCGCAGATGGCGCCCCAATGGATGGGATCTCCGTGGGCGATGTTGGTTTCGGAACTGGCGAGCTTGGTAGTGATGGTCTGGCCGGATTCGAGAAGCGGGGTGAGGGACAGCAGCTTCTCCGGCCATTGATTGTCCTGCCGACCTACAACGAGGAAGACGGCAATCGCTTCGCCCAAGGCTCGTCCCAATCCCAGAAGCAGCGCCGCCATGAGGCCGCGTGCGCTCTGGGGGAGGCACACATGCAGCACGACTTCCGTGGCATTGAGCCCGAGTCCGCGCGCCGCCTGGCGCTGTGCTGCGGGCACACTGCGCAAAGCATCATCCGCAAGGGTCATCACCGTGGGAAGAATCATCACCGCAAGGAGCACCGCGCCCGTCAGAAGAGTGTCGCCGCTGAGGGGATCGAAGGGCGTGAGCAGATCGTAGATCCAGTTCCGCAGGAAAAGGACACCCAGCAGGCCATAGACCACGGCAGGGA
>JAEYUU010000250.1 GCA_023429545.1 Verrucomicrobiota bacterium | reverse complement strand
GTGTTCTGCCTCGATGCGAAGACGGGCAAGGAGTACTGGAAGTACGACACCAAGGGCCACATCTGGGCCAGCCCGCTGGTCGCGGACGGCAAGGTGTACATCGGCAATGAAGAAGGTGAACTCTTTGTCCTCGCCGAGGGCAAGGAGATGAAGGAACTCGCCGTGGTTGAATTTCCCGCTCCGATTCTGGGCGGGGTCAGCGCAGCGAATGGCGTGCTCTACGTGGCGAGCCATACCCACCTGTACGCCTTCAAGCAGGGAGCCCAGGGTGTCGCCCAAAATTGAATCAACCTCTTACCGTGGGAGTGGCTCCCACGGCGCTCCATTCTGGACAGGGCAGATGTTGCCCTGTCCAAAGCGCCATTCTGCGGCGCTTTCTTCCACAAGAAACCGCCGCGCCGGCGGGGTGGGGGAATACTGTCAGGCTTCCAAACCCCTTCCCTGCACGTAACCAGTGCCTCGCCTCCTCTCCCACGCATAGCTCAAGACCATGACCGCTCAAGAACGCCTCGAAGCTCATCTCAAGGAAATCATCCAGTGGCACTTTTCGCCCGAAACCGGCAGCCAGTTCTGGCTGGACTGGGCGAAGAAGAACTTTGATCCCCGCAAGGAGATCCAGTCCATGGAGGACATGAAGAAGTTTCCGCATTTCCAGGACGAATGGCTCCGTGATCTGCAACCCGAGGTGTGGGTGCCTGCGGCGTACAAGGGCAGGCCCTTCAACATCTTCGAAACCGGCGGCACCACGGGCATGCCGAAACAGCGCATCGGTTGGGAGGACTACAAGACGGATTACAGCGAGTTCTCCACCAAGATTTCGGATGAGCATTTCCCGCCCGGCGGCGCCTGGCTCATGATGGGGCCCACCGGCCCACGCCGTCTTCGTCTTGCCATCGAGCACCTCGCCAATGTGCGCGGCTCCTCGTGCTACTTCATCGACCTGGATCCCCGTTTCGTGAAGAAGCTCATCTCGAACAAGCAGTTCGATGTGGCCCGCCAGTACATGGATCACGTGGTGGACCAGGCAGCCACCATCCTGAAGCACCGCAAGGTCAGCGGCCTCTTCACCACGCCGAAGCTGCTCGAAGCGCTCGCGGAGAAGGTGGACATCTATGAGGCCGGCATCCGCGGTGTGTTCTGCGGAGGCACCACCATGGCGCCTCAGTACGTGCGCTTCATCGTGGAGGAAGTGCTGGAAGGTCGCATCGGATTCTATCCCACCTACGGCAACACGCTCATGGGCCTCGCTGCCAGCGTGCCTCTTCAGAAGGAGGACAACTACTCCATCACCTACTACGCACCGCAGCCCCGCGCCGTGCTTCGTGTGGTGAATCCCAATGACACCAAGCAGACGGTGGACTACGACACCTGGGGCCGAGTCGAGCTGACCACGCTGACCAAGGAGTTCTTCATGCCCCGCTTCCTTGAGCGTGATGAAGCCCTGCGTCGCAGGCCCCGCGCCCCCTACGAGTGGGATGGCGTGGCGGAAGTGCGGCCCTTTGGCGCCATGGAGAACAAGATTGTGGAAGGCGTGTATTAACCAGTCATCATGAGCAGCAGCATCCCGCACCTACCCGCGCTCCGCAAAGGGCAGCCGTACGAGAGCCTCGACAAGGTCGAGGTGAAGGATCACCGCACTGGCGAGGTCATGGCCACCGTGAGCCAGGTGAATGCCGGCATTCTTCGCCGCGACCTCAACCGCATCGGTGAGGCCCGGCAGGCGCTTCGCAAGTTCACCGTGGAGCAGCTCATCGCCATCTCCGCGAAGGCGGGCGAGCTGTTTTCCGAGGGAACGCTTCCGTTTGGCGACAAGGGCCACACCCAGACGGTGCAGCAGTACACGGAGACGCTCTCCCGCACCAGCGGCCTGCCACACGTAATGGTGAAGCGCAACATCGCCAAGGTGACAGACGCGCTGAAGAACATGCGCACCGTGCTCAACGGCCTGACCCGTGGCCTTGATACCAGCGTCATCGACATCGGCTTCGGCGAACAGGCCGGCTGCCCGGTCAGCTATTATCCCACGACGAACGCCTTGGGTCTCGTGATGCCGAGCAATTCACCGGCGGTGAACTCGCTGTGGCTTCCTGCCATCGCGCTGAAGACCCCGGTGATCATCAAGCCGGGGCGTGAAGAGCCCTGGACGCCCTACCGCCTGATTCAGGCATTCATTGCCGCAGGCGCGCCAGCCGAAGCGTTTGGATTCTATCCCACCGACCATGAAGGCTCGGGCGAGGTGATGAAGATCTGCGGACGCGCGCTCATCTTTGGTGATGCGAACACGGTGGCCCAGTACAAGGACAATCCGAAGTATGAATGCCACGGACCAGGCTTCAGCAAGATCCTGATTGGCGCGGACGAAATCGAGCGCTGGCCCGAGTTCATTGATCTCATTGCCGGATCCATTTCGGACAACGGTGGTCGTTCCTGCATCAACGCCTCCGCAGTGGTGGTGCCGAAGTACGCCAGGGAGATCGCGGATGCCCTGGCCAAGAAGCTCGGCCCTGTCGCGCCCACCGCTCCGGATGATCCCGAAGCGAAGCTCAGCGGCTTTGCCAATCCGAAGATGGCCGAGTTCATTGATGCGGCCATCGAGGGTGGGCTCAAGGAG
>JAEYUU010000237.1 GCA_023429545.1 Verrucomicrobiota bacterium | reverse complement strand
GAACAGCAACGACTACAGTGGCAAGACGCCCGCGGTGAGTTACAAGCCATATGAGAAGATCAAAGCGGTGGCCAACGACCTGGCGCAAGAGGTGCTGCGCGTTCACAAGGCTCTCCAGCATCAAGACTGGGTGCCTCTGAACGCCGCGGCGAGCGATCTGGAGCTCGCTGTGCGTCGTCCCACGCCTGAAATGGTCAAGTGGGCCGAAGGCGTGCTCGCCAAGCCCAAGGACGCCACGCCCCTGCATCGCCTGGAGCAACCCTACGCCGAACGCGTGATGGCAGCGCAAAAAGCAAAGCCCGACACGGTCCAGGCCTTCATCCAGGCATTCCGCATCGGCGGTCTCGGCATCACGTCCATTCCCTTCGAAGTTTTCACCGAAACTGGCCTCGAAATCAAAGCGAAGAGTCCCTTCAAGGACACCTTCACCATCGAACTCGCCACAGGCAGCAATGGCTATCTTCCCACGCCACGACAGCACGACCTCGGCGGCTACGAAACCTGGCTGGGCACGAATCGCGTCGAGCGTGAGGCTTCGGTCAAAATCACCGCAAAAGCCCTGGAACTGCTGCAAAGCGTGCATGCCGCGCCGTGAGACCCGTCTTACGAACACCGTGCGGGATTTGTTCATCTGCGAATGAGCAGAATGTCCTCGATTGGAAAACAACAAGAATGAAGTCCTTCCTTTGCGCTCTTCTCGCGGTCGTGCTCGGCGCTTTGCCTGCATTCGCGACGCCTCCCATCGTCTGCCAGGGCGAAGCAAGCGGCCATCTCCAGGGGTTTGATGCCGATGCCTCGTTCATCTACTGGTCGATGTTCACGAATCTCGTCAAGACGGACTTTGCCGGGCGTGTCGTTGCCGAGCGGACTGTCGATCCGCACCACGGCGATTGCTGTGTTCACGACGGCAAGGTCTATGTTGCGACGCAGAACCGGACGAAAGAAAGGCGCGGCGTCTTTATCAATGTCTATTCGTGTGATGACCTTCAGCCTGCGGGGGAGTTTACCATTCATTTGCCCATTGAGGGAGGAATCGACGGGATCACCTTCGCGAACGGCTTTTTCTATGTCGGAGAGGGCAAACCGAAGGATAGCACACAGCCTTTCAACTGGGTCCACAAGTTCACACCTGACTTCGTCGCCGTTGATAAGATCAAGGTTCCCGGTCAAACGACGTATGGCATTCAGACCATCACCTTTGCCCACGGATTCTTCTGGCTTGGCACCTACAGCAAAGACCGGACATACCAATGCGCTCCCGATTTCAATCTGCTCACGCACCACGACGTTGACATCTCAGTCGGTGCTTTTGCCCTGCCGAAAGGCCCCGGCGGGGAACCCCGGTTGATGGTTGCAAGAAACATCAAAAAGGAGAACGGCCGCTGGACGGCATCGGCTGCCCCGGCGGTCCTGAGAGATGGACGGCTCGTGATGGAAAAGTAGGCATCACGAGATGCCTGGCGCTTCCGCAGAGCGTTCATGCCGCGCCATGAGGTTCTTGAATTGTCACGTCAACATCCAACGGCTTGTCATGCTCTTTGCGAAATCTTCCCCCACGATGAGTCGACATTTCAGAAATACCCCGGCACAGGTCACGCGAAACATTGGTGCTGCCCTCATGCTGGTTGTAGCCAACGGTTTCGCGGCGGATTGGCCCGGCTGGCTCGGCCCCGCGCGGGATGGTCATGCTGCCCGAGGAAGCGTCTTGCCAACATCACTGCCACTCGAACCACGGTAGATGCGATTTCCGCGGCGAGGGAATGCCTCGCTGTGGCTTATCACTTCTTGCCCTCCCTGCCGGTGGTATCGCTACGTTCAACCACCGGTTACACGCTGTCATGCCTTCGGCATGGGACGTCCGGCACCTTTCGAGATTCGGCTACACGTTTTGTTTAAAAGTGGCTTCTAAAGGAAACTTTAAGCTCTCCAACCGCGTACAACTCCAGCTGGGCTGCTCCCAAAGGTCATCCCGGCATAAACCCACCCCTACACTACACACATGCATCGCACTACCCTCGCCCTCCTAGGCGCGGCCGTTGTTTTTCACGGACTTGCCCCCGTGTCGACCTACGCCGGCGGCCTTACGGAATCGTTCCTGCCGCTGTTCAAGCCGCTTCCCACCGAAGTAGCCTCGCCGGACAACGAACTGACCAAGGAAAAGATCGACCTCGGCCGCATGCTGTATTTCGACAAGCGGTTCTCCAAGAATCAGGACGTCTCCTGCAACTCCTGCCATGACGTGGCCAAATACGGCACGGACAACGCCGCGGTATCCACCGGCCACAGGAATCAGAAGGGCGGACGCAGCGCTCCCACCGTCTACAATGCGGCCCTGCACATCGCCCAGTTCTGGGATGGCCGCGCTCCCACCGTTGAGGAACAGGCCAAGGGTCCGCCACTCAATCCGATTGAGATGGCCATGCCTGCCAAGGAGCAGGTGGAAAAGGTCATCGAGTCCATTCCCGGCTACCTGGAAGCCTTCAAGAAAGCCTTCCCTGGCGAGGCGGACCCCATCACCTTTGATAACTTCGGCAAGGCCATCGGCGCTTTTGAGCGCCGCCTGCTCACCCCCTCCCGTTGGGACACCTTCCTCAAGGGCGACAAGTCGGCGCTCACCGAGGAGGAAAAGAAGGGCTTCGAAACCTTCGCCACGGTGGGTTGTGCCAACTGCCACAACATGGTGGGCGTGGGCGGTCACATGTATCAAAAGGTCGGCCTGGCGAAGGAGTGGCCCGGCCTCAAGGACCTGGGACGCTTCGAGGCGACCAAGCAGGAGCAGGACAAGTACGTCTTCAAGGTGCCAAGCCTGCGCAACATCACCGAAACCGGCCCCTACTTCCATGACGGCTCCGTCACGGACCTGCGCACCATGGTAAAGATGATGGCCGAGCACCAGGTTGGCCGCACCATCAACGATGATCAGACCAACTCCCTCGTCGCCTTTCTCAAGGCGCTGAAGGGTGAACTGCCGAAGGAATACATCAAGGAGCCAGCCCTGCCCTCCAGCGGCCCGAACACACCGAAGCCCGACCCGAGCTAGGCACGTTTCGGACTCGCCTCGAATCACCGCTCTGGAAGCGACGGCAGCCGCCGTCGCTTCCTTTTGCCCATCCATCCCGCCAAACGCTTGAAGGGCTCACGTCCCGGTTCCATCTGCTGCGCCATCGCGAAGGACAGATCATGAAGATGGAAATTGGTGTAACTCAGTGACCCGCCTTGAGGCTCCGCTTTGAGAACTTCGCCAATGTGCTCGCCATGGCCTTCGCCGCGCGCGAATCCACACCGCGCCGCGCCATCTGACGCGCATTCCAATGCAGGCACACTGGCCGCCCGTAATCCCTGAGCGGCGCAAAGGCCCGCATGACCACGCCTTTCTCTTCCAGCCCCGCAATGCCCCACGAGGGCAGCACGCCAGCATAGTGGC
>JAEYUU010000215.1 GCA_023429545.1 Verrucomicrobiota bacterium | reverse complement strand
GCCCAAGGATCGGGGGCATTCCTGCCCCCGTCAGGCCTGCTGCCTACCTGATGCCCCTACACCCCTGCGCATCGGTCTCCCATGGACCCTGTCCCTTATCCCTCTCTTTCGCGCTTGTGAAATTTTTCACAAATCGCCCTTGCCCCCCGCCACCCCGGTAGCATCTTCCGGCTCCATGGCCTCCGCCGCGACCACGATCCAATACAAGCAGGGCAAGCAGCCCCACGCCCGTGAGCACCGCCTCATCTTCAAGAATGTGGACCGCGAGGGCTATGATCCGTCCATCGAGTGCTACCTGAAGCATGGCGGGTACGAGCAGCTCAAGAAGGCCATGGGAATGGAGCGCCAGGCCATCATCGATGACGTGAAGAAGGCCGGCCTGCGCGGCCGTGGCGGCGCCGGTTTCCCCACCGGCGTGAAGTGGGGCTTCATCCCGCCCACGAATACCAAGCCCGTCTACCTCATCTGCAACGCGGATGAATCCGAGCCCGGCACCTTCAAGGACCGCTACATCATGCACCAGGACCCCCACCAGCTCGTGGAGGGCATGGTGATCTCCTGCTACGCGGTGAAGGCCAGCCTCGCGTACATCTACATCCGCGAAGAGTTTCCCGAGGCCGCCATCATCCTGGAGAAGGCGCTTGATGAAGCACGCGCCAAGGGTTTCCTCGGCAAGAACATTCTCGGCAAGGGCTACGACCTCGAAATCTACGTGCACCGCGGCGCGGGCGCGTACATCTGCGGCGAAGAGACCGGCCTCATCGAGTCCCTCGAAGGCAAGCGCCCCTACCCGCGCATCAAGCCGCCCTATTTCCCCGCGGCTCTCGGGCTTTACATGTGCCCCACGATTGTGAACAACGTGGAGTCCCTCTGCCACGTGAAGCACATCATCGAGATGGGCGGCGAGGCGTATGCGAAGCTCGGCACGCCGAACAACACCGGCACCCGCATCCTCTGCGTGAGCGGCGACGTGCAGAAGCCCGGCTACTTCGAGGTGGAAGTGGGCAAGGTCACCATGGGCGAGGTCATCAATGACCTCTGCGGCGGCCTCAAGCCCGGACGCACGCTCAAGGCCATCATCCCCGGCGGCTCCTCCGCCAAGGTGCTGCGCGCCGATGAGAAGTTCAAGCTCAAGGACGGCCGCGAACTCGGCATCATGGACATCCCCATGGACTTTGACACCATGGCCGCCTGCGGCTCCATGGCCGGCTCCGGCGGTGTCATCATCATGGATGACTCCCGCTCCATGTCCTGGGTCATCAACAACCTGAATGCCTTCTACGCCCACGAATCCTGCGGCCAGTGCACCCCCTGCCGCGAGGGCTCCCTGTGGATGAAGAAGATCAGCGACCGCATCGTGGCCGGCACCGCCAGCCCCTCGGACGTGGATGAACTCGAGCGCGTGGCCAACAACATCGAAGGCAAGACCATCTGCGCCTTCGGCGAAGCCTGTTCCTGGCCCACCCAGAGCTTCGTGAAGAAATTCCGGGATGAGCTCAAGGGTGGTACCCGCGAAGAGCTGGAGGGCAAGGTGGTGAATCCCGAGACCGTGCTGGCAGCGGCAGGGTTGCGGGGCTGAGAAGGCCAGTAGAGCCGCGAGCACCAACGAAAGCATCCGTGGTGACTATACACCTGCGGAGTGTGCGAGTCCAACGAGGATTTGCAGAAATTCGCAAATCGGCGTCGGAATGAGATCCCTGTCGGTAGTCGTCATGCACGCACGCCCTTTGGAGAACCCGGCCCGGCTGCCGACCGGAGGAAGGCACTGATCAGAAAGGTACTGATGATATATACACACTCTCCCTTTAGGGAGTGTGTATATATGTATTCCGCTCAGCACCCGGGTTCGGGGTTGGTGTGAAAGAGAATGTTCACGGGGTAAAAACGGGTGTGAACATATTGCCGGAAGCAGGAGGGACGTGGCATCACGACTTCCGAAAGACGGTGGAGCGATGTTCCGCAAGAAAGGCAAGATCCGGCAAGGCTGCATCGTCGGGCAGTTGCAACGTCTCGCCCTCGTAAGCGCCGAAGCTTTCGGCTACAGTACGCTGAGCGAGTGACTCTTTGAGCCGAGGCGAGAGGACCAGCCGCAGCTTTGCATCAAATGCGATTAGTCCTCGGTCGAACGCAGCGTCATGCAATCGCGAGAGGCACAGACCGTTGCGGACATTCAACCGTTCCTCCGCATGCATGCCCCACGGCAGGATGTGCGATGCGACCAGCAAGTCCCGAATGTCCAACTGAGTAACGCCGCAACGACCTCCAAAGTTGTTGAGAACCGCGTCGCGGAAGTACTCCTGACCCCGACGCACTTTCACATTCGTGATCACTTCGGTTGCTCCTGATGGCGGGAGCTTTCGGACGCGAATTCCTTCCTTGGAGAGCACCTCAAGTTCGCTGTTCTCAGGCACTTCAAACAAGCTTCTCAGTGCCTCCTCGCTCGCGGGCACTGCCTCATTGAGGTTCGCATGAAACTCTCCCCACATTTCGCGGTCGAGTGCACTCGCGCCCGCAAGCCCCTTGATGCCTCGCAGTTTCAGTGCCGGATCGAGCGAGGCGAAGTTGCACAGCTTCATTGCCACGCTGTTGGTTCCGCGCCCGAGCCTTTGCGCGAGCTCTACAATCGCCGGCTGCCGACCATGCATCTGCCCGAACGTGAGCTTGTGGTAGAGGTTCAAAGCGACGAGCAACTCGTCTCGCGTCCACTTTTTTCGTTCAGCCATACCAGGAAATTGGACGGTTCAACCGTCGTGGCAATGGGATCCTGGAGAAACTTCCGGGGTTCTCCCAAAATTCATGAACACGGAACCTATCTCTTCTTCAGCCGACATAGACCCCGCCGCCGTCTTTGCCGGAGCCCTCTCCATCTGGAACGCTTGCTGGCAGGCGGTTGACCATGAGCCAGACCTCAATCTGAGTGAAGCCTATCATGGAGGCGATGAGTTCATGCGCCAACTGATGCGTGTGGCATCACTGTTCGAATCTTGGTGTGGCGACAGAATCGACTTCGAATGTCTGGATGATGTGTGGCCTTACCTGCTGGAGGATAGGCTCGGAGATGCCTGCCTTGAGGTGATGGGACCAGAGTGTTTCACGAGCTTCGATGAAACGGACTGCTTGCGTCTGGCACTGCATTTGAGGCTGCCAGTCAAAGTTGTCGAGGGGCTGGCTGTTCCGGTCAATCTCGACGCAGAGAACACCAATCCCGAGTCGCCATTTCGTTATCTCCAGATCCGCACCGTGCGCCAGTACGAGCCTGAAGACGATATTCGGCAGTACGATGTTGGCGGCGATCCAGCGGATTCCGACTACGGCCCCATCATCTTTGGCCTGTATGGATTGGACTCGGATGGCGTCGCGGAACACATCGCGGATCGGGGCACCTATGCCGGCGCAAGGACACTGGCTTTGAAACTCGCGCCGGGCATCTCGTTTCCGGAGTTGCCGACATTGCTGGACTCGTTCCCGAAGGGAGAGAACTGAGTTGGGCGCAGGTTGGACAGTGATGCGCCTCTGGAGCACGATCTGGCGAAGAAGCGGGAGCGGCAGTTGCTGGCCAAGTTGCGTCGGGTGCTGGGAGCTTCCGGGAGTTGCTGGTTGAGAGTCGATAGTTGATAGCCTGAGGGGTGAAGGAGCGGGAGAGGCTCCGCTGGTCTATGGTTTTGCAGCCCGGAGGATGGGTAGGGCGCTGCTGCGTCGGCGCCGTGATCAGAGGGGGCGGAGGTGGTGCGGAGCGTGGATGGAGATGATCGCGCTGGGAAACTACACCCCAGTTCCCCGCCACCTCCGCCCACGGAAATTAGGAGGCCTACGCAGCCCCCTACCGGTTGGTGGGCGGGCGGTGTGATAGACCAGAGTCGAGCTGTCGTGTGTGACGAACCAAGGAGGAGGGTGTGTGGTTTCATTTGGTCCGCTTGCATCCCCGCCCATGGCCACGCTACACTCCCTACATGGCACAACACATGGCGATGCATCCTCTCTTCGATCTCACAGGCAAGGCAGCACTCGTCACGGGCGGCAGCAAGGGATTGGGCAAGGCGATGGCGCGCGGATTTGCGGAGGCGGGGGCGGATGTGTTCATCTCCAGTCGGAGTGAGGAGGAATTGAAGAAGGCGGCGGCGGAGATTGGCGAGGGGCTATCCGTGAAGGTGGAGGGGATGGTAGCGGATATGGTGGACCGCGCGCAGGTGAAGAACCTGGCGGTGGAGGCGGAGAAGCGTCTGGGCAAGGTGGACATCCTGGTGAACAACGCGGGGAGCAATGCGCCGCAGGCCATTGATGAAATCACGGATGAAGCCTGGGATCGCATCGTGGAGCTGGATCTCACGAGTTGCATGGCGCTCTCGCGGGCGCTGGTGCCGGGCATGAAGTCGCGGAAGTGGGCCGCATCATCCATGTGTCCTCCGTCTTGGGTGTGGGATCGAAGGAGAAGCGCAATGTGTACTCCGCGTGCAAGGCGGGTCTCATCGGCATGGCCAAGGCAAGCGCGCTCGACCTGGGCACGTATAACATCACGGTGAACTGCCTCTGCCCCGGCCCCTTCCTCACGGATCTGCCGATGAGCCTGCTGAATGACAAGGAGAAGGAGGCCTTCGCCAATCGGACAGCGTTGCAACGCTGGGGTCAACCAAGGGAACTTGCGGGTCCCGCGCTGCTGCTGGCGAGTGAGGCGGGGAGCTATATCACGGGTGAGGCGTTGCTGGTGGACGGCGGCGCGTATGCGAGGGCGCTGTGAGGGGGGCCAGAGTTGATAGTTGAGGGTCGATAGTTGATAGCCTGAGGGAGGCGGCAAATTCCTCTCGGGTACCTCTGATCACCGACGTTGCAAACTTAGAGATCGGTGGGGCGATGCTGCGTCGGCGCCCTGATCAAACGGGGCGGAGGAGGGGCGGAGCACAGGGTGAAAAGATCACGCTGGGTAGCTTTCCCCCTGTTCCACACCGCCTCCGCCCACGGGAATTAGGGTGCCGGCGCAGCAGCACCCCACCGGAGTTCTGTCAGGGGAGATTGTCCGACAGCGGAGGTGAAGTGTCTATTTCTGCGGCCGTTCATTTCTCAAGCCGGCTCCGCCTTCTCACCTTCCACATTATCCTTCTCCACCTCCGGCGCCAGCACGCATAACTCCTGCGGCCTTGTCCTTATCTTCAGCGGCGTAGTCAGCTTCTTCACCTCGCCATCGACCATCACGGGAATCACGCCTTTGCGGCGGACGACGATGTCCAGTTCATCACAGTGGAAGATGGTGAGCTCCTTGTCCTGCTTGAACCGTCCGAGGATCCACGAAATCAGCGCGCGGGTCATGCCGATATTCGTCCGGTGGTTGGAGACGTAGAGGGTGAAGTAGCCGCCGTTGATGCTCTTGCGCTTGGGGATGAGGCCGAACATCTCCTCGTAGTCATTGTTCGCCAGCAGGGCGAAGCGGGTGCGGCGGTGGATTTCCCTGCCATCGAGCACCAGCTTCAGATCGAGCGGGGGGAAGGTGGCCATGCTGCGCAGGGCGAGCCAGGAGGTCTGCAAGGTGCGCACCACCCAGTTCCCGTGGTGCTCCGGCTGGGCCATCTTCAGCGCGGGGAAGAAGCCGAGCACACACACGCAGCAGTAGAGCCCGCCATTCACCTCCATGAGGTCCATCCTGGCGGGCGGCGCGGTGGAAAGGGCAGCCACAGCCTCCTGCCAGTCCAGGGGGATGTTCAGATCCCGCGCGACGATGTTGAAGGTGCCGAAAGGCAGCACGCCCAGTGGCTTGTCCGTGCCGGCGAGCAGGGCGGCTGCGGCAGCCACCGTGCCATCGCCCCCGCCGACGATGACCGCATCGCTGTCGTCATCCCTGGCCGCCCTGAGCGTCGCTTCCAGCTCGGACCCTTTTACGAGGTGCACGGTGGCGGTGATGCCGTGCTTCAGGAACTCGGTCTTCAGGTCCTCCGCCAGCGTCTCAGGCCCCAGGGTGGAGACCGCCCCGGACTCCCGATTAAGGACGACAGTGGCCTTCGTCCAGGTGGGTGGGAGAGTGGCAGGCATGGGG